>CAYUZA010000231.1:0-4065 GCA_964449535.1 uncultured Saprospiraceae bacterium | reverse complement strand
TGGGGTTTGGGTTTTTTGGGGTGGGGGCGGGAGCAAATACAATGGAAAAGCAGGGTCGAAATCAAAATGCAAGGACGCTCGAAGGACTTACGCCTATCCAACCAAATTGGGAGGGTTGGGGCCGGTTTGTAGCGGGCATATAGTTAGCAGCAACTTAAAAACAAAAATTAAATGGAAACAAAATTTTACACCGGAAATTACTCTTTGACGCTAGGACAACCTTATGTTATTATTTCCGCTACTGAACATGAATCGACTTTTCAGGCAGAAAAAATAGTGATTTTCGAAGGATTCAATGGACAACAAACGGTTTTAGCTAATAGAGTTAAATATCCTAAAATATCGGTTCGTTCCTTAGATGAATTTATATCATCAGAAATACAGTTGTGTAAAGACGATATTTTCTACAAAATATTGTACACGAAGTATCATGATGAATTGGAAAGAAGAAATTATAATGTTAACGTTGAGCTGAGAGAGACCAATGCCGACATCATTAGTCTTTGGAGAGATAAATTTCCTGAAATCTTATCTATCATAAGAGATAATACGATTAATGAAAAGCTAAAAGAGGTAATAAAACTTTATCAATCTATCGTTATAGAGCGTAATGACTTTGACTTAAAATAACTTCGGAGCGTGGAGGAAAAAAAGAAAATCCAATATAAAGGTTTGTTCCAGAGAATCTGGAATGATCAAGTTCTTAGCCAAATCATTTCGGTTGTTTTACTTTCACTGTTGACATTGCTATATTCTTTTTTCGTCACGCTTTTTAAAGAAATTTCTTTTTGGCAGGCTCTTTATGAAACGGTGACATTCAAATTTGAACTATTTAAAATACTGATATTCATTTCCGTAGCTGTACTTGTTTACATTCTTATTTACAAATGGCGTCAACTAAAAAACAGGCGAATCGGAAAATTTGATATAGAGCAAAAAGTTGGGAATTTCACTTTCCGAGAATTGTATAATGCTTTGTTAACTCACAAGATTGATACTCCAATAAATTTAATGGGGCCAGGTGTTGACAAACAAACTGATCTACTTCTTCTTTTCATTTTATACCAAAGACAATTAAATCTTGGTTCAGAATGGGATCATGATCAATTTACTTATTACACTCTCGGCCCGACACTAATGACATATGGACTAACAGAGAAAGTTCCAACAACTAATAAACTAGATAGTGTTGGATCTGACATAATTCATACTTCAAAAATCGGATATGAGTTCTATTCCTTGTTAGAACGGTGGAGAGTTTACAACGATGAAATTATGAAGGAAGATGTAACCAAAACAGAAATAGAAAGACCTAGAAAAGAAAAATAAAAGTTGCTTCCAATAACACCCATACGCAATGTCCTTCGGGACACTGCGCATAGCCAAGCCGTTGGCGGTAATTATAAAAAAGTCGTAGCCAATGAATGACTATTCACTAACAAAAGATGCCTTGACCGGACACGGAGATTTAAATGGATTGCTTCTAACTTTAATGATTTTAGTTTGTATCAATATTCTTTTAGAGTTGATTCGTTTTGGAACAACGCTCTATTTTTCAAAAAAGGACAAGGATAACAAACGGCAACTTTTAATCGAAGAGAAAAGAATATGGGTGTTAGAGACCCTTTTTAAAAAGCTAGACACCTTAACTCTTTACGACAAGTCCGAAGGTGATAAAATGCTAGATGACCTAAAAAAAATTAGCCTTTATACTACTCAAAATAAATTATACATTCCGGAAAAAATCAATTCAGTATCAACGGAATTGCTTGATTACTTCAAAAATGTCTTGACGGATTATAGACAAAAAAGGATAGAAAAGGAGACGGAGCTATTTCAAAAATTTTGTGATGAGTTCAATAAATAGAAAAATAATAACACCGAAACATTTTAAGGCAAATTCAATCATAAGCTTCATTAATGATTGCCAAGACATTTATCGTTTGCCAAATAAAAAGGAAAACGGCTTTTTACTCGACCTTAGTAAAGTGAAAGAATGCACAATGATTGGCGTCCTGCTGGTGTATAAAATAATTGAATTTTCAATTAAAAACAACTGTTTTAATAGACCAAGGTATCTTATGGCTAAGCCATTTCAAGAAGCAATGGAGAAATATGGATTTACTAAATTAATTCTAACTTTTCTCGATGACAAAGATGTAGCTGAGAGAGAATTTGCAAATCTTAAAATATCTGTTAGCGTTAATTTCATTATTGCACCTCAAGCATTGTTACGCAATGACAAATACAGTTCAGAACTTTTAAATAAAAAGTATCTCCCTCAAATTCAACAATATTACTCATTCAATGATAAGGCAGTAACAATGATATTTCTCTGCTTTAGTGAAATACTTTTAAATTTTTGGGAACACGCAGTAGATGATACTCAATCAATAATTGTTGCATATGGAAACAAGTCAAATATTGAAATTTCCTGTGTTGATAATGGGAAAGGGATATTAACAACCTTGAAATTAGCTGGTAGGCAACACAAAGACAATCTGTCGACATTTAAGTCCGCTGTTGAGAAAGGTGTCACTTCTAAAGATTTATCAAATCATATGGGTTATGGACTTTGGATAATAGACCAAATAGCCGAAAAAACACAAGGACGTTTTCACTTGTATTCTGAAGGATGCTACTATTTCAGAGAATTTGGGAAAGTTAAAATCGGAAAATGTGGTCATTGGCAAGGGACAATAGTTTACCTTTCAATACCATTGGGAAAACCAATTACATTAGAAGACATTGAAACACCAGACAACAATAACAATCTTCATATTAAATGGCTATGAAAGAAATAAATTTGTCACAATACGGACCAATTGTAAGCAGTAAGACTGTAGGAGAAGAGATATATAGTTTAATCAAATCTTCCCTGTCAAAGGAACAAAACATTACTATAAATCTTAAAAACATAAAATCAATGGCGACATTCTGTGCAAAACAAATTTTTGGCAAGTTATACATAGAATTAGGTTCACAACAATTCTTTGATAGGATATCATTAAAAGGGGCAGACAATGACTTAAAAACAATTATTCAAATTGGTATACAACACGCATTAGAAGAACAAAAATAACTGCCGCCAACAGCTAATCTTTCGTGCGGCGTGCAGCACCCAGCATGAAAGATGCGTTGAACGAACCGTTTTTATGATTCCCCCTAAGGGTTTTACTTTATGATTTTAGAGCTGTAGAAAGCAGCCTTTCGGGCTGCTTCTCTGTTTTGCCCCTCTTCCGGGGTTCAAAACAGGCGATTTTCCGCGCCACAGGGCATACCACCCCCTGCCCATGCGTTAAGCTATTTTAGAAAAAAACAACCGAGAAGATGCAAAACTCAAAAGAATGAGTAAATTTACTCAAGACTTATTAATGAATTTAAACCGTATTTGGCAGAATGATTTTGCCGCGTTGAAAAGGAAACCAATACAATTAAATACATATTTATGGAAGACTACAAAGAAATAGTTGAGAAAATTAATTCATGTTTGGCCGAATTTAAAACCTATTTAAGCGATCGGCCACGTATTGAGGCCCTCACACAAGAATTTGACAACCCAAAGTATTATTGGGACCTCACTAAAACACCTTGGTCTGAAGGTCAATTTCCAAACAGCGAACATTCTGGGGTTTACTTTATGTTTGCAAAACCAATGAAGCCGGGAAAGGAAAAGGGTGTTTATGTTGGAAAGGCTTCACACAACTCTTTTATCGGAGCTCGCCTTTATTCGCATTTGAATCAACCCCTACGCGATAAAATGAAATATCCCGTTCAAGACAAAGAAGGAAACGACTATCTGGTTGAATGCGTAACAAGCATAGAGATGGATGATGTTTACTTTCTCGCTCCTGCATTGGAAGAGTTCTTAATTTATGAATTGCAGAAAAAGCCTGTGAATCTAATTAATTCGCTGGGAAAGGCTAAATGAGTTAAGAATGGCGGAATCTCGAACTGCTTTGGGTCCTCGGCAAGTGGAATGAAAACGCACCATTTTGCTTTAAAACTAACAATAAAATGACGGCTATGGATTTAATAAATAAATCAAAAGCGGAAAGCACCACT
>CAYUZA010000230.1:0-4070 GCA_964449535.1 uncultured Saprospiraceae bacterium | reverse complement strand
TTTTCCTTTTATTGCTGAACGCATTTCTTTATAGCCTCGAATGCAATAGGCCGAGGCAGAAAAAAGTTTGCCAAAAGCATACAAACTCAATACGGCAACTCCCCCGTATAATGCCCACTTCACCAATGGAAAGTCATTGGCAGCGGAGTGAAGGTCTTTAATCGTATTTCTTTCGGGTTTCCGCATTGGGTTGGACTTTAAGATGATGGTAAGCAAAGTACAAAGCAAGGCAGGAGGCAACTATGCCTATTGCTACCCTAAAGCCAAGTTTTAAGTGTTGGTTCTCGGTACTTATTTTCAGTTGTTCCTCCTGCATCATAGAAATGGAAGGCGGTATCGGGTTGGTCTGGACAGTAGTAAAGTCTATCATTGTTTGATGATTTTTATTTGACTGCCATCCAATTTTACAATGGTAAAGTGGAATATCGCAAAGTGATTTTTTCCGTTGATGCTATTGATGTGGTTGCAAACCTTAAAATCAAATCCTTTGCCAAGCAGAAATTCTTTATGAAAAATACGCTCGGAATGTTTTTGCATAAGGGCATTTAACACCTTATAATTGGCAAGAAGAGGTTTAGTAAGGTAATCTAAACTATGCCTTAATTCAGTGGCTTTTTTATTGTGGTAGGCAATTCTATTTTCTGCCGTTGCAAACACTTGGTTCCTCCGCTTCGGAACAAATAGTTCGTTGGTTAAAGGGTCTTTTCGCATTTTAAAGTAGTTTAATTAAAGTTAGGATAAAAGGCAAATAGATGCAAATTAAAACGCAATAAATAAAATGTAATTTTTTACAATGCATGTTAATACGTTTTAATAGGGATTTAACATCATATACGTTCAAATTAATGACATGAAAAATTAAGTGCGAATACAATATTATTCTTATAAATTCAATTTTTTGACGAAATTTTATGATAGTTGAAATGCCGATTCATCACCGTATTAAAATAAATTTCAGCCTCAATGCAATTATCCACATTCACGATTATTTCATCGTGAACCGATAAGAATTTGATTTTTTTGTTTGTGAGCATCTTCCAAAGTTCACTCATGACTTCTACTTCTTTAGATTGCAAAAGCCACGCTAAATTTGAGTGTGGTTTCTTATACTGATTAATCCATTGAATCCAATTAGCATCGCCAAATAACTTAGTAAGTTTTTCGTTTGCTGGTGCGAAAACTATCTCAAAGAATTTTTTCTTTGCATCTTTTCGGTCTTCCAATTTTAATTTCTCTTGGAGAATAGAATAGATGTCTTTCCCTTCATCAATCCAATTCGAGAAATCATTAACCCCAATGTTGTCCTTGAGTATTTTACCCAAAATGAGAGGCTGCATTGTAACCACGTCTATTGCCCTTGTTGGTTGCCCTTCCAACAAGATTTGTTTTCGGATATTGCTTTTCAAACTCGTTATGGGGGTGTGTACTCGTCCCGAAAAATTGTCTGAGGTAAAGAAGATGCGTAAATGCTGGTTTCTTAGCCTTAGAAATAAATCAAAATAGGGTGTTGATTCACAGTTTTCGGGTAGAGATACAAACCGCAGATTCCCCATCATTTGGCGTGTTGTTTCGTTTAGTTCCCTTCCTTTTGGTCGCAAAAGACCTAAGTCATAATATCCACCTTTTTCAGCATTGTATTTTTTTATGTTGAAGCCTTTTGAGCCTTTTGTTTCTAAAATACTAATGTCCCCTCGCTGAACAAGGTTAGCCAAGTCTTTTTCGGGGTTCACAAGAAATCGCTCTTTGATTTCCTTTGTACTTACATAAACGGGCTCATCTATTGATTTGTTTTTTTGGGTTGAATGCTTTACAAATTGGAGGGTTCTAATAAATTCAACGAATGCATTTAATTGATATTCAGTGCTTTTCATTTTTTAGGGATTAAGGGATTAAGGAATCTATTGTTTGTGTTTTTAGGTGCAACTTTTATGTAATGAATGAGAAAAAGGAATCAAACGTTGTTCCCTTGTTCCCTAATTACATATTTTGGAATACCATTGGATTTGCCTGCGGACTCAAACGAATAGCCTTTGGATTCACAATAGGTTTTTACCCAATTGGTGAATGTACGTTGGGCGAGGTTTTCATTACCCGAATACTGACGTTGAAATTCCGTGAATAGGCTCTTCATTTCAAAGGTTTCATTCAATGGTATGGAATCATTTTCGGCGAATTCAAAAAAATCATCCGATGTGTTTTTTAAGAGCAGGTTTCTCTCCACGTTTATTCTATGGTATTGAATAAGGCCAGATATCAAATACAGCTGAACACATTCCAGCATAAAGGAGTAGAACAAATCCCAATCTGCGGTAGTCCATTCATCAGAAAACAACATGCCGTGTTCATCTGCAATAGGGGTTTCAGTACCCGTAATGATTTGCTTTGAATAGTAATCGGACAGTTCAACGGTAAATTGCCTACGGGCATTTGAAGAGCCTTTGTTATTTAAAATAGTGTTGCTGCAAATCAAGGCTTTAGGTGATTTCTCAATAGGAATATCAAATTTGCTTGCGTATTTTCGCTCAATCTGCCAACCATCGGTCAAAAGGGAAAATAAGTTGTCGAATTTGAAGTTAGGCCCGATGTCATCAATCCAGACCAATTGAGTGTAGGGGGTTACTTTTTCCCACTTAAACTTATCGTCATTTCGGAAAAGTCGCCCATCAATTTTTGTGGTAAACCGCAGCAATTGAAGAGCCTTTGCTATTAGTCCCTTTCCCGTACCACCTCCTGGGTGTTCGCTATTGGTTAAAACTTCGTCATATAGAATAACGGCTTGTCCCTTTGTAGCGTCAAAAAAATTATGCAACAAATAGCCAATGGCACTGCATAATGCTGTTTTACGGTCTGAGGCTTGGTTGCAAACATTGTTCACAAACAATTCAAATGCACCTTTTTTATGTATTCTATCCTTTTTGTACGTGAAATCATGTTTGATAATTTGGTATTCCCATAAGGCAACATTTTCAAGATTTTGGTAGTTATGCTCAATCAAACCATTAGCCGAAATTTCTAAGATTGTGTTTTTAAAGGCAAAAAACGCTGAATCTTTAGTGTCTTTGAGAATAGGTTTGTCATAGAGTGGAAGGTTATAAAGCCATTCCTTTTTAAAAGGCCTTGGAAAATTCTTCAAAAATTCATTGGTCAATGTTTGGGATGGGATAGAATAGTCTATTTCATTATGTTTAAAATGGATATTCCCAATATGCTCAATATACGTTCTCACTTTATCCGTGATAAATTGAGGGTTAATCTCTTTAATTACATTCGCCGTTTCTTGGATGAAAATGGTATGGTTTTCTGATAGTTCATACTTGAATATTCCCATTGCTTTTAATAGGCTTAAAATCCCCTCATCAAAAAGGCAATTTATTTCAAATTGTTTCAATCCTCTATTGTAATGAAATTCCCAAAGGTCATAGGCAAAAGAGGATTGGGTTAGATAAAGGGGTCTCACTAACCTTAATTTTAAAGGGTCTTTTTTATCAGGGCACTGCCCATGGAATTTTTCGTTCGGAAACATAGTCTAAGATTTATTTTTTAGTTCCGCTTACCCTATACTTTTTGCTAACGGATGCAGCAAGCATTTTGTCAATAGCCTTCATATTAAGGGGCTGGGCATTTTCTTTCTTGGCTCGCAGGTATTCCAAAAGGTCTTTCTCATGATAATACCTCCGTTTGCCTATTCTAAACGATTTTAGGTGTTTGTTGCGGTAAATCGCACTTTTACTGATGCCTAATAATTTCTCTATATCCTCAACGGTTAGTAATGTTTTCCCTTCGCAGCTGAGCGGGGAGTTCGGATTCGCATCAGGTAGATTAGAGGCAATCCGACCAAGTTCTGATTTTAACTCGGCAAGGTTGGATTTGATTTCAAGGTATTGCTCCTTAGAAAAGACCAAGAATTCCATAGTGTTTTTTTTAGGGTTCAGACTTTATGGTGTCAAAACTCTAAACAAATAAATCCCTTACCAATACGCGTTGATTATCCGCGTATCAAACGCAGACTACGAAAGATATGAACCCTCTTAAAACACAAACGAGGTGGAATGGGCAAAAAATGGAAATAA
>CAYUZA010000229.1:273-4115 GCA_964449535.1 uncultured Saprospiraceae bacterium | reverse complement strand
ATGTCAACCTGTCCCGTATTAGGGTTTGTAAAACGGGCAGTAACAATACTAGCCAAATTAGTTCCGAATTGAGATTCCATTAATTCGTTTTTCTCTACTCTGATACCAATTTTTTCGCATTCTTCCTGCAAAATAGCGCGCTCCGTGAAAAAATTCCATAAGTATTCTCTTCTAGCAAACACATCTGCAGTCCCCCCTTCGTACAATGCATTTTCCATATTGAAAAACTCCATTCTGTCTATCTTTTGACCTGCTACCTTTCCCAGGACATTGTCGCTTGAACTACCACCAGTCCTCGAATTTCCCTGCAACATATCCATCAGAAGAAAGCCAATAATGGCAACTGCTATTAAAGTAAGTACAAGTCCTGTTCTCTTTCTTATTGCTGAAATTACTGCCATGTGTATCTAAAAAATTTAAATTAAGGTATATTCTTGTTTATCTAATTTGAAAAATCACGCAAAGGTAATGGTTATGTGTTATTTATTCAAACAATAAGTGCGCTTGTTTTTCTAATCAAAAGGCTAAGATTTCTTTTATAGTTAGTTCGATTCTAGCCTATGTAGTCGAGCGGCTTCCAATTCTTCATAAAATGTGTCACCAAATTTCCTGACTATGGCTTCTTTTAAGAATAGGGTTAACGGTACTTTTAGAGTAGCGCCTAATTGGCATGCTGGACTGCACACAGACCACTCGTCATAATTTAAAGCCCTGAATGTGGTATTCTCAATCTCGCTGTACCTGAGTGGGTATAAATGACAAGATATCGGCTTTTTGAAATTGACGCTTCCAGCTTTCCATGCCCTTTCAATACCACAGCTGACCACTCCGTTTGGTTCCGTAAAAACGAACGCACATGCACCGTCTTTTCGAAGTTTGGTGCCCTTAAATGGGCGATCTTCTTTATCGTACCATTCCCAAATTTTTTCATTCTCAAGTACAGTCCTCCCTTCAGCATCTAGGTAAGCAAGAATTTCATCCATATTTTGTTCTATCAGGGGTATTTCCTCTTCATCCAAGGGTGCGCCAAAATCGCCTTCTACGCAACAGGCTCCCTTGCATTTTTCCAAATGGCATACAAATTGTTCTGTCAATACTTCATCTCCGACCAAAACTTCCTGAATGATGTACATATTTTATTTTTATGCAAATATAAAAGTGTTTAACGGCTTAAGATGACTTGGCTCCTCAGCAAAATCAAAGTTTTGGCAACCAAATTATATGCATTGTCGTTTATCTCTCAAATATGATGCCTGCCATGAGCTATAATAGTATGCGTGAAGCCGTGATGGATCTGGAAAAGCATAAACAACTTTTTCGTATTTCTTTTCCTGTTGATCCCAACTTAGAAATGGCTGAAATTCATAGAAGAATTTTTGAGCGAGGAGGTCCCGCCTTACTTTTTGAGCAAGTGATTGGGTCACCTTTTCAGGCTGTGTCCAACTTATATGGAACCTTTGAACGTACTGAGTTTTTGTTTCGACACACACTTCGAAAAGTAAAAAGGGTTATTGAAATTAAGGCAGATCCCAGCCAGCTCATGAAAAATCCATTTCGATATGCTTCTGCTCCTTTTACAGCTATTTCCGGACTCCCTTATCGTTCACCATGGCCCGCACCTTCCATGTATAGTGAAACAAAGATTTCGAGTTTGCCCCAAATCAAATCTTGGCCCATGGATGGAGGAGCTTTTATTACGCTTCCACAGGTTTTGAGCACCGATCCGGAAAATCCTTCTATGATGAAGTCAAATATCGGGATGTATCGTATTCAACTGTCTGGCAATCAGTATGAAATGGACCAGGAGTTAGGTTTGCATTATCAAATTCACAGGGGAATAGGTGTCCACCATGAGGCATACAATAGATTGGGAATGCCATTCAAAGTGTCCATTTTCGTAGGTGGTCCTCCTGCCCATGCTTTTGCGGCCATCATGCCCCTGCCGGAAGGTTTGAGCGAAATGACATTTGCTGGTATGCTGGCAGGTCGCCGATTCCGCTACAAAAATGCCAATGGATATGTTATTTCATCGGATGCTGACTTTGTTATCACGGGAGAAATTGTACGCGGATATAAAAAGCCCGAAGGGCCTTTTGGAGATCATTTGGGGTATTACAGTCTTGAGCATGATTTTCCAGTTATGCGGGTTGAAAAAGTGTATCATCGTAAAAATCCTCTTTGGCACTTTACTGTGGTCGGGCGCCCGCCAGCTGAAGATTCTTCTTTTGGTTATTTAATTCACAAACTGGTTGAAACTCTCACGCCTCAAGAATTTCCAGGACTCAAGGATTTAAACGCCGTGGATGCCGCTGGTGTGCATCCACTTCTGTTGGCTACAGGATATGAGCGGTATATGCCTTTCAGAGAGCCTCGCCCGGAAGAAATTTTGACTATTGCAAATAGAATAATTGGAAGCGGACAAACCTCATTGGCTAAATATCTTTTCATAGCCGCTGCAAATGACCATCCTGATCTAAGATCAAAAGACATTCCTGGTTTTTTTAATCACTTTCTGCAAAGGGTAGACTGGAAACGGGACTTACATTTTCAAACCCAAACCACCATGGATACTCTTGATTACTCGGGGGATGGGTGGAATGCTGGTAGTAAAGTGGTAATCGCTTGCTGTGGTCCTGTGATTCGTAGCTTGGATTCAAGCTGGTCGGGATCATTTCATCTACCTGCATCTATAAAAGCTGCACATGTTGCATTGCCCGGAGTAGCCTGTTTGACTATGCCAGCATGGAAAGATTATCAAACGGCAAATGCAGAAATACAGGATTTGGCTGAAGCATTGTCAGGACAGGCATTGGATGGTTTTCCAATGATCGTAGTATGTGATGATTCCGCGTTTACAGCAGCCACCATAAATAATTTTGTTTGGGTGACTTTCACTCGTTCTAATCCTTCCCACGATATTTTTGGGGTTGATTCTTTTGTCAACAATAAGCATTGGGGCTGCCGTGGGTCTCTTATAATCGATGCCAGAATTAAAAAGCATCATGCACCTGAGCTTATTCCCGATAAAAAAGTAGTAGAAAAGGTAGATCGTCTTTTTGCGAAAAATGGCCCTTTGCATCATTTGGATTAGTGTAGAAATACTTTTGCGAACTTTTTACACCAACAAACACTACTACTACGAAAGCTGGAGTGGTCTTTCACTTTTATTACTTTTGCTGTAAAATAAGTCTTATGAGGATTGTATTCATGGGCACTACTGATTTTGCTGTAGCATCGCTGAAAGCCATCTTAGCAGCAGGAATCAAGGTTGATTTGGTGGTAACTACACCAGATAGATTAGGAGGTAGGGGAGGAAAGCAAATTTTGGAATCTGATGTAAAAAAATATGCAATAGAAAGCGGTTTGCCTTTTGTACAACCCGAAAAACTTCGTGATCCAACTTTTATTAATCAACTGAAGGAAGTAAATGCAGATGCTTTTGTTGTGGTAGCATTTCGCATGTTGCCTGAGCTCATTTGGCAAATGCCTCCTTTGGGCACTTTAAATTTACATGGGAGTTTACTCCCCGCTTACCGCGGAGCTGCACCTATTCATTGGGCTGTCGTTAATGGAGAAATTGAAACCGGTGTTTCAACTTTTTTAATTGACCATGATATTGATTCCGGCAATATACTTATGCAAAAGAGTACAGCAATTGGTTCTGAAGAGACTTTTGGTGATGTTTATGAAAGATTAAAATATTTAGGTGCAAATCTTTTGGTGGACACTTTGAAGCTTCTGGGTCAAGGAGCTTTAAAACCATTTGCTCAAAATCAACATAAAATTTCACACGCACCTAAACTCAATAGAGATAATTGTATGCTGGATAGATTTTCTACGGC
>CAYUZA010000229.1:0-263 GCA_964449535.1 uncultured Saprospiraceae bacterium | reverse complement strand
AATGCATAATAAAATTCGGGGCCTTTCGCCTTATCCAGCAGCATGGACCATCTTAGATGGCCTTGAAGTCAAGCTTTTTAGAAGTAAGCTTACGGGTATTCCCGTATTAACTTCAGAGGTTGGTACTTGGCAAATAGATGGGAAAAAGTTATATCTTATGGGCAAGGATGAAAGACTGGAAATTTTAGAAATTCAACCGCAGGGAAAGAGGCGGATGCAGGCATCCGATTTTGTAAATGGAATAAAAAATCAAAAAGCTTAAA
>CAYUZA010000228.1:0-4131 GCA_964449535.1 uncultured Saprospiraceae bacterium | reverse complement strand
ATAGACACCGATCAAAATATTTGAGATTACCAATAAAAGAGCCAATCTTGCTTCTTTTTTTCCAATGTCTGTTCGAATCCAAGACCAAATCATCCATGCTACCCCAAGCATACTCAGAAGAGCAGGAAATCGAACGGCCCATTCATTCATTCCAAATATGGAGTACGAATAGGCTATCATCCAAAAATGAAGAGGAGTTTTTCGATGAACATCTGACCAGTAAAATTCTGGGATTACCCAATCACCCGATTGGACCATTTTCATTGCAAATCCTGCGTAAGCAGCTTCATCTTGGTCAAAAATCGGCCAAGTGTAACACCCTACTAGTAAAAGAAAAAATGAAAATAACCAGATATATCGGTCAGGATTCTGTTTACAAATCGATGTTAAGCTAAATTTCATATCGATTATTTTTTAACCTTAAAGAAGGCAGGCAAGATAAAGGTATTTTCAAGCCGAAATATCGATATAATAAAAGTATACGTTACCTTTTTACTATGCTTTGATATACATTACCTCTTTTACTGCACGAATTACTTTATCCGGATTAGGCATGTATTCCTCTACCAAAGTAGGAGCATATCCTAAACTTGTATCAGCTGCATTAACCCTGACTATAGGCGCATCCAGATAATCAAATGCATATCGTTGCATCTCATACGCTATCTCTGAAGATACGCCAAACATTGGCCATGATTCATCTACAACAACCATTCTGTTTGTTTTTTTAAGAGATGAAACTAAAGTTTGATAATCTAAAGGGCGTATGGTTCTCAAATCAATTACTTCAGCTCTGATACCCATAGCATCCAATTTTTCAGCTGCTTCCATACAAACTTTAGTCATTTTATTAAACGACACCAAAGTGACATCTGCTCCTTCTCGTTTTACACGAGCTTTACCTATAGGTATAAAATATTCTTCTTCAGGTACTTCGCCTTTGTCACCATAACAAACCTCAGACTCCATCATGCAAATAGGGTCATTGTCCCGAATAGCAGTTTTCAAAAGTCCCTTTGCATCGTAAGGGTCAACAGTAGAAATCACTTTAAGACCGGGAACATTTCCCATCCAAGATTCAAAAGTTTGGCTATGTTGTTGTGCTAACTGTCCAGCGGCGCCACTCGGTCCACGGAAAACTATGGGACAGGCAAACTGTCCTGCAGACTGAGAAAGTGTCTTAGCAGCGTTATTGACAATTTGATCGAACGCAAGTACCGCAAAATTCCACGTCATAAATTCAACAATTGGTCGTAGACCATTCATGGCTGCACCCACACCAATTCCTGCAAAACCTAATTCTGCAATAGGTGTGTCAATAACCCTGCGTGGCCCAAATTCTTCCAACATTCCCTTACTTACCTTGTAGGCTCCGTCATATTGAGCCACCTCTTCTCCCATTAAAAAAACAGAATCATCCCTTCTCATTTCTTCAGACATAGCCTCTCTAAGGGCATCTCTTAACGTTATCACTCTACTCATTTGACCTCTTTTTTAAATTATGGCGCAAAAGTAAATACAATCATCCATATTACTGTTTAAAAACTCCTTCTTTCCAATGTAAAGATAGACTAATACGGTGTTTAATTTAATTGACTCTTTTCTGATATTATTGAATTTAATCCCATTCCGCCAAAATTTCCAGAACTCATAAATAGCCATGAGGTATCAGTCCAGTCATACATTTTTAAATACAACTCAAGTTTAGAAACATTATCAAAAACTATCAAATTGGGGTGGCTTACCCATTTAGTTACATCGACAGGGTCCAATTGTGGCAATCTTTTTAAATTTAGTGCATGTCTATCAAAAAAGATAATTACTTCATCAGCTTTATTTAGTGTATTCTTATACTGAGTTATAAAATGCGCATTTAATGAACTAAATGTGTGTAATTCAAGTACTGCAATAAGTTTAAAATGAGGAAGCCGTTCTTTTACCGCTGAGGTACTTGCTGATACCTTGGAAGGAGAATGGGCAAAATCCATATAAACGGCTAAATTTTCTGTAAATACAATCTGTTGAAGTCTTTTTGCAGCGCCTTCAAAAGATTGCATATTAGTTAAAAATGAATGATCATCTATTCCAAGCAAACGACAAACATTCCATGCTGCAAGCATATTTTCCATATTGTGTTTTCCAAAAATCTTAAATGAATATTTCTTTTCATCCCAGATAACAGCGTCGCAACTGTCATTAAATTTAGCATAAGAAGCATCGTATGGAATCCATTTTATTCTATCTCCCTCGAGTGACCTTATACATTCAAGATGTTCGTCTTCTTGATAATATATGATGGTTGAGTCCTCTTCCATACTTTTTACAAAAGTTAAAAACTGGTCTTTGTATTGATCAAATTCTGGAAATACGTTGATATGATCCCATGCTATTCCTGTAATAACTGAAATATGAGGACGATAATGTAAAAATTTTGGTCTACGATCAATAGCTGATGACAGGTATTCATCCCCTTCCATAACTATTATAGGTGCTTTGCTCAATTTTACCATTACTTCAATTCCTTCAATTTTTGCTCCAACCATAAAATCGGCCTCTATTCCAGCAGATTTTAGTTGATGTATTATCATAGAAGTGGTCGTCGTTTTTCCATGACTTCCTGCTATTACTATCCTTTTTTTAGACCGACTTTGTTCGTACAAAAATTCAGGATAAGACTGAATGTTTAAATTAAGTTTTTGGGCTTTTATTAATTCCGGGTTATCCATTTTTGCATGCATTCCCAAAATAACAATATCAATACCATCGTGAATATTATCGGTATTCCAACCTATTGATTTTGGCAATAGTCCGTAAGCAGCTAATCTAGACTGAGCGGGTTCAAATATTTCATCATCAGAGCCGCTTACTTTATGACCTGCTAAATGCAGCGCAATGGCTAAATTGTGCATTGCACTTCCTCCTATTGCAATCAAATGAACTACCATTTTTTAATAATTTTAATAAATGTCATTAGAAATGACACATGGAAAAATAATATAATCTCAAATGTAAGGTAACTTTAATCAATGAAATAACGTTATCAAATAATAGAGTTTTAAAAACTTTACGATTTGCTTTCCACTTAATTTGTATTTTTGCATCCGGAATAAAATCAATGATATGAAAAAGAAAACTGTATTGTGGGCAATGGGCTTATTTTTGGTAGCTCTTACTTTATTAACTACATCTTGCAACAGAGGATATGGGTGCCCTACAAATTTCTCTTTAGAAAGTAAATAATTTGGCATGCCAGTTACTTGGATTGATCTTAAAGATGAAGGTCAACTTGCCGATGTCCTGCAAAAATCATACTTGAATGCTGTTTATATTTTCAAGCATTCATATCGTTGCAGTATAAGCACCATGGCCAAAAGCAGACTAGATCGATCCGAAGTTAATTCTCAAATATTATTGTTAGATGTAATCGAATCTCGCGCTATTTCAATTCAAATAGCAGAAATGTTAGGTATTCGACATGAATCGCCTCAGTTATTAGTTATTCAAAATGGAATATGCACATTTTCTTCTTCGCACACTGCAATTTCTTCTTCACAACTTACCGTAAATTGAAGTGACATATTCAAAATGGATACTCCGGTAATAGTTGATACAGAGGATGGTTCTCAGACCATCTTCTCCCCCACTTTTAATGCCACCTATCATTCTTCGCATGGTGCCTTACAAGAGAGCAAGCACGTATTTATTGAGCATGGTTTAGAATACGCTTCCACTTTATTTCAAGAGGGCATTTATGTGCTTGAATTCGGATTTGGTACAGGTTTGAACGCATATTTGACTGCCGTTTGGTCAGAAATCAATAAAGTTCATGTTCATTATGTTGGGATTGAAGCATTTCCGCTTGATTTAGAAATTATTGACCAAATGAATTACCCTTGTTTTGAAGAAAATAATTCAGGGCAGTCTTGTTTCAGAGATATTCATTTGTCAAAATGGGGAACTGAGGAATATATTTTACCTTATTTTTCTATTTGTAAGGTTAAAGATGATTTTTCCAAATTTCCACGCCATTTGAATTACAATTTAGTTTATTTAGATGCTTTTGCACCAAGTGTTCAACCTGTTTTTTGGGAAAATCCATTTTTGGAGCAGGTTTATGATGCCATGTTGCCT
>CAYUZA010000227.1:0-4237 GCA_964449535.1 uncultured Saprospiraceae bacterium | reverse complement strand
CCAAATATCAGATACTTCCATTCCTCCACGTTTTGTTATTCAAGTGGCTGCCATTGGCAAGAAAAATATTGATATAACTGTTTTCAAAACTAAACTCTCCCATATAGGGGACCTTTTTTATATACAAGGTACAGACAATCTTATCCGTATAGTAGTCGGCGTTTTTAGTTCCAGACAGGAAGCCTTGGATGCACTCCAAAAGGTAACAGTCATTGATATATTCGAAAAATCTTTTGTTAGCAAAATAGATCAAGAAGTAAATTTGATACCATTAAATGACCTACCACAACGCAACACTAAAAAATCTGATAATAATGTAGAGGTGAATCCTTCGTTTACTGAAAATCAAATGACTCATTCAAGCGAAAACGAAGTTAATAATCAATCAATTATAGGTTCGCCAAAAATTAAAAATAAACCAATTCCGGATTTAACCAACAGAAAAGAATATTTAGTGCAAATCGGTAGGTATAAAAATTTAAACTGGTTCACTGATCGTGAGATAGAACAAGTTGGGTTGATTGAAGAACGCAGGGAAGGGGGATATATACTTGTACTTTTATCTGGTTTTGTAAATCTAGCCGATGCAAAAATTGCACTTGAAAAAGCGTATAACTTAGGGTACAAAGAGTCAATAATAGTTTCACCCAATGAAAATGGTATTCTGGAAAAAATTACGCATTAGTTCATTTGATAGTCAAGTTATTGAACTTCTCTTTACTCTATGTTAAAATGGTTTTTTAATTTATCGTATATTTTATCAATAGGATAATGCTGGTCACTGAATATATATTGCTTGTCGGGTAAATCTATCACAAGCATTCTAAAAAAATCAGCTTTTCCTACTTGTACTAAATTGTCTCCTAATTGCTCTTTGTGAATATAAATTCTTGTTATTTCACTTGGCTCAAAAATCTCATTTCCTATAGAAATGTTTGTTTCCTGAATACAAATCGGCTTCAATTTGACATACATCCATCCAGAGAATACAATGATTCCTGCCGGAATGAAAACTAAAAATGCAGAAATGAGTTGCCAAAGTTGTTTGTATGAAGCCCTTATTGGTTTATACTTGAAGGAGTAAATTAAAGAAGACACTGCTAATAAAAAAACGGATCCAAATGCTCCAATCAAACTTTGAAATTCTTGTAAATCGGGATCAAAACAAAATACTTCGTGTGAACTATTCATTAATTAGATTTGTATAAGTCTCTTGAAATCACCAATTTCTGAATTTCAGAAGTCCCTTCGCCAATAGTACACAGTTTAGAATCTCGGAAAAACTTTTCAACAGGAAAATCTTTGGTATAGCCATATCCTCCATGAATTTGAATCGCATCTGTTGCAATTTGTACACAAATTTCAGATGCATAATATTTGGCCATTGCGGATTCTCTTGTCATTTTTTCCCCATTATTTTTAAGCTCTCCAGCTTTCCTCGTTAACAATTCGGCAGCCTGAATTTTAGTTATCATGTCTGACAGTTTAAAAGAAATACCTTGAAAAGAGGCAATAGCTTGTCCGAATTGATGCCGTTCCTGTGCATACTTTACAGAAGCTTCATAAGACCCTTTCGCTATCCCAAGTGAGAGCGCAGCAATAGATATACGTCCACCATCCAATATTTTCATAGCTTGAATAAAACCTTCTCCTTCCTGACCCAACAACTGTGAAGAGGAAATTCGACAATTGTCAAATATCAATTCAGCAGTTTCTGATGCTCGCATACCGAGCTTATTTTCTTTTTTACCCGCAAAAAATCCTGGAGTACCCCTTTCCACTATAAATGCACTCATGCCTCGGCTGTCCAATAACTCACCCGTTCTTACAATCACGACTGCCACATCACCCGAAATACCATGGGTTATCCAACATTTATTGCCATTAATAATATAATCATCTCCGTCTTTAACAGCTACACATTGCATACGCGCAGCATCGCTTCCAGTATTGGGTTCTGTGAGTCCCCAGGCACCAATCCACTGTCCTGTAGCAAGCTTTGGCAGATATTTTTTCTTTTGTTCTTCTGTACCAAAAGTTAAAATATGTCCTGTACAAAGTGAATTGTGCGCAGCTACAGAAAGACCGATGGATGAATCAACCTTGGCAATTTCTTCTATTATGGTGATATATTCTTGATATCCTAATCCAGCACCTTGGTATGCCTCTGGAACCAATACTCCTAAAAATCCTTGCTCACCCATCTTCCTCATTAAATCTACAGGAAAATACTGCGCTTCATCCCATTCCATAACGAATGGTCGAATATGGGTTTCTGCAAAATCACGGGCACTTTGTCTTATCAGGTCAAGGTTTTCAAGGGAAGTATCGTAGGGCATGTAAGAAAAATTTGATATTGTGTGACGAAATTAAGTTATAAATAAAAATTTTATCCTTTGGGTTTAAGGATTTCAAAGGAAAATTATGATTAGATTTTATTTGGATGCGAAGATTTTACTTGTCGAATCCTCTCTGTTGATTGTTGTTCTGCAACATTATTCGCTGGAATGTAAAATTTAGTTCCTTTCGCTTCATCAGGGAGATACTCTTGGGTTACCATATTGCCTGGATAATCATGTGGATAGAGATATTCTTTGCCAAATCCTAATTGTTTCATTAATGTAGTCGGTGCATTTCTTACATGTATGGGTATGGGTTGGTTTGGATGTTGTCGAATATATTCCAACGCTTTGTCAATAGCTAAATATGCACTGTTGCTTTTGGGTGAATTTGCAAGGTATATGCATACGTGAGACAAGATAATTCTCGCTTCAGGCATACCTGTTACCCTGATAGCTTCAAAGCATTGTGTTGCTAGTAAAAGAGCATTTGGATTAGCTAACCCAATGTCCTCTGATGCTAATATTATCATTCGGCGGGCGATGAATTCAATTTTTTCTCCAGCATCCAACATCCTTGCCAAATAATAAATAGCTGCATCCGGATCACTTCCTCGAATAGATTTGATAAAAGCCGAAATGATGTCATAGTGCATATCACCGCTCTTGTCATACAATGCCAGGTTTTCTTGCAGCACTGACATCACCGTAATATTGTCTATTATAATTTCACTGTTGTCTTTAAAAGATCGAATTACAATTTCAAGAGCATTGTACAACTTTCGACCATCGCCACTGCTCATAGCTATCAATGCATCATATTCTCTGATAATAATAGGTAGACGGCTCAATTCATCATCCTGTGTAATGGCCATGTCTGCCATAAATTTTAGCTCATTTTCTTGTAACGGCTTTAATATGTAAGTTCTTGTTCGGGAAAGTAACGCCGAGATTACTTCAAATGATGGATTTTCAGTCGTTGCTCCAATAAATAGGATGTTGCCTTTCTCAACTGCTCCTAACAATGAATCTTGTTGTGCCTTATTGAATCTATGTACTTCATCTACGAATACTAAAGGTGGGTCTGGAAGATCTTCAGCTTGCTTTATTACTTCTCTCAGCTCTTTTACCCCCGAATTTATAGCACTCAACTCAAAAAATACTCTTCCAGATATTTTAGCAATTAGTTGAGCCAAACTGGTTTTGCCTACGCCCGGAGGGCCCCAGAAAATCATAGAATGGAACATGCCAGATTCAAGCTGCTTTCGAAATACGGACTCTTTACCCATAAGATGTGGCTGACCAACAAATGCTGCAAGGTCATTAGGTCGCATCCGTTCTGCTAAAGGCTTCATAATCCTAGTATGGTCATAATTTATTGTAATGCTTGGTCAAAATCATGGATTAAATCTTCAATATTTTCGATACCTACTGAAACGCGAATTAGATTTACATCCACACCTTCCCGGAGTTTTTGTTCTTCGCTTACTTTTAAATGAGATGATGTATAGGGGTGCATGACCAAGGTGTCAACATCGCCAAGTGTAGGTGCCTGTGTGGCAAGATTTAGCTGGTTGATACATTTTGAAGCAGCTTTTAAGTCCTTTTCTTTAAGAACAAAACTTAACATGCCTCCATATCCATTTTTCATTTGAAAACTTGCCAAATGGTGGCTTCCATTTGATTTTAATCCAGGATAATGTACTTGCCGAACAGCGATGTGATTTTCTAGAAAATTTGCCAAATCTAAGGCGTTTTTAGAGTGCCTTTCCATTCTCAATTCAAGTGTTTTCAAGCCGTTGTAAACCAACCAAGCTTCAAAAGGACTACAATTAGCTCCTATTAATTTCATGTTTTGCCAAAATGGATAGCGATTCTCTTCTCCTCCTGTCCCAATA
>CAYUZA010000226.1:0-4271 GCA_964449535.1 uncultured Saprospiraceae bacterium | reverse complement strand
GAAATGGAAAAATTAGATATGGCAACAAATGGAGTGGAAAAATAGATTATCAAGTAGGAATTGGAGATGCTGCTGGCAGCTATGAAGGCAATGCAGCTGCTAAGTGGAATCCAACCAAGTCTATTTACGTTCAGGCAAGTGCCTCTTTTACCAGACAAATGCCCAATTTGCTTGCCCGGGATTTGTCTATCAATTTTTCACCTGCTTACGCAGTTCAAAATTGGCAATTGCCGCGCTTTCAAAAAGTCAGTATGGCATTTGGGGCACCTTCTATAGGCACATATATAGAAGGCTCTCGACAATGGGTTGACCACTGGCTGTACTTTAACGCTTCTGGCAAACCCCAGCAGTCTTCTGAAACGCTAAGCCTTTGGCAGCTGAGTGCCGTCCAACAATTATCGTGGAGGGTTTGGCATATGGATCAGTCTATTGTATGGCAAAATGGCGATACTTCACCGCTTGGCGCCATTCCTTTGTTTTATAAAAATGCTCTATATTATGAAGGTGGGCTGCTAAGTAAGTCTTCACGGTTGAGGCTTGGAGTTGATTTTAGATATATTTTACCCGGGGCTTCCTGGACATATTTTCCATTGAATGGTCAATTTATATTCGTAGATGAAGCCAATCTAAAACCTTATTTTGAGACGGATGTTTTTGCTGCTCTCAAAATAAAAGTTTTTCAAGCATTTTTTCGCTTTGAAAATCTCTTCAATGCCATCAATGGTCAAACTGGCTGGATACATCCCGGATACCCACTTCAAGATGCAGGTATTAGATTTGGAATTCAATGGGTCTTTATCAATTAAAACTTAGTCTGCCGGCTATAATATTTCTCTAGTTCTTCGGGGGTATTTACGTTTTGTAACCACTCAGGATCATCCAACTCCAACAATGCAACATCGCTGTTTATGAGCATTTTTCTTGGACAGGTATGTCCCATCCACATAAAATGTAGTAGTCGAAGATAAGACTTTGGCTCGTATATCGTAAATAAAGGATCGGCAAAGCCTGTAAGTGGATTTAAAAAAGCAGTGGCATAAGCAGATGGATTGCGGCCGCGCAAAAGCGTCTCCACGGCACTCGCATTAATATATGGCATATCACAAGCGACCACCATCCATGCCACATCGGGTTGTGCCTGAAATGCAGAGAGGATTGCCCCCATGGGTCCCAATCCGAAGAATGTGTCTTTCAGTTGAGCAATATTTTCTCCTGGTATACTTTGCTGCACAGAAAGAATTGGTTCGATATTCATTTCATCCATCAGGTTTGCAAGATAATGGCGTTGAGCTATGCCATGAAATGGAATAGATGATTTGTCTCTACCCATGCGTTGACTTTGACCACCTACCAGGATCAAAGCTTTTATGGGAGGGATACGAGAATGCATAAATGCAGAAAACCACTCATCTATTGCATGGTGATCATTCCATGGCAATGTTGGAATATTGGAAATTTGATCGCCTAAAGCATTAGCAACCTCCAGAGGAATGGTATAATTCTCCTTGGCAAGTATCAATCGTACATTAGTGAGTTGATCGAGTCGTTTTAATATTGATTTTTCTCTTGATGGATCTAATATAAGAACCTGTTCAGCTGCAGCAAAATGATTGCCATTAATAAGCAATAAGTCAATATGGTTGCTATCTGGAAGCATTTCATATGTACTGGGAATCTCTTGGCTATCTTTCCTGAAAAATTCAATTTTATCTGTAAACAATACATTCGCTTCTGCCTTAAGTAGTTCCGGGAGTGGGTCACTTTGTTGATGATCAGCATCCATGTAAGCCATCCGATATTTTTTTCCTTCGCGAGCCATCCAGCGGCTTGCCAAAGACTTTATCTCGCTGCAAGTAGCGCCTACCAATGCCAATTCACTGATGGCTAATTGCCCTTTATTTTTATGTAATAAAGGAGGATGCTTAACATGAGCTTTCATACGAATAGGGGCTTTTTATTCAGAAGTTTTGAAGTCAGATTTACCTCCAGTTTTTTCAACCAGTCGCATATTGGAAATAATAATGTCGTGAGAGAGGGCCTTGCACATATCATAAATGGTGAGTGCTGCTATGGTTGCGCCGGTGAGCGCCTCCATTTCTACGCCCGTTTTACCATGCAAACTCACTTCACAGGTAATTTGTAGTGTCGTGTTATCTGCCCATTCCATTTGAATTTTTATTTTTTCAGTAGCGAGTGGGTGGCACAAAGGAATTAACTCAGCTGTTTTCTTGGCGCCCATAATGCCTGCAATCTCCGCTACTTGAAATACTGAACCTTTTTTAGTCTTATTATCATTGTCACGCAGCTCGCGAGCTACATTGACAGGAAAAATTATATTGGTCTGGGCAATAGCAGTGCGCCGAGTTATTTCTTTATTGCCGATATCGACCATGCTGGGTGCTCCCTTTTCATCTAAATGGGTAAATTGAGCCATTGATACTTAATTTTTACAACATAAAGGTACGCCAAAACTAATGCAGTTGGACTTTGGCATAATGGTAATCTAGAATAAATACCAAAAAATGCCTCGTATTACCCAGCCAGTAAATAAACCCAAATTAACAGCTATTCAAAAAATATTTTAATATTATTTATACCATTCTTATTTTTATTTAAAACAAAATATTATATTTGAATTTTAAATATGTAATGTGGTATGAACAAGTATGCATGAATTAAGGCAAGTTAGTCTTCCTGAATTCATTTTACTTTAAAAGGATATTTTTTTATTTTTATAATCAAACCCTAAATTTTTACCATCATGGAACATTTACAACAAGACACCAGGCCGGTGACCATGGGCGAGTGGTTAGTGACTTTTATAGTTACAGCTATCCCTTTGGTAGGCATTATTATGCTATTTGTATGGGCATTTGGCAGCGGTACCAATGTGAACAAAGCTAACTGGGCAAAAGCCGCTTTGATAATGGCAGCCATAGTTACTTTCATTTACATATTAATATTTATTGTGTTTGGTGCTGCATTATTGGCAGGATTAGGCGCTGGAGATAGCTTCGAATATTACGAATAACCGTTTGATTAAATAGGACCGAATCCTGTCAATGTTGCATTGGCAGGATTCTCTTTTTTATAGATTCAGTGTTAATAACTTGACGATTACCATAAAAATTATAGCTTTAACTTCGATTTATCCGTTTTGTTGAACTTGTTGAAGAAGCCTGTCGTTGATATTTCACAGCTTGCCATAACTTTAATTCCATAGTTTTTTCATTTTCATCTTTCAATAATTTCAATATTCATACCAAAAAAACTATCTATGAGAATAATATTAACCCTCCTTGTTTGTGTATGCGCCCTCAAATCCGTAGACGCACAAAAAGTTTTTTCAGTAAACTATGCCAGCCAGGCAGATATAAAGGTATTCGTTACTAAATATGAAAGCCAGGCTGATCTAAAAGTCTATAAGGTTAATTATGAGAGCAGAGCAGGCAATAATGACGGTAAGTGGTTTTTTACCAATTATGCGAGTTCTGCTAAAAAGCGGATTTTTTTCGTGGATTATGAAAGCCAAGCAGACTTGAAAATATTTTTTGTAGATTACGAAAGCCAAGCTGGATGGCGTAACGCCTCTAAAAAAGCCCTAATGTATTGAAATAAACTCCAAGCGATTGATACAACTAATCAATTTTTTCTAGAGGATTCATTCTACGTTTTTAAAATTGAGGGGTAATAGAAATTAATACTCAATCCTGATTATTAAGCCACTTGAGCTGTGATGCTGTATCTTCAAGTGCCTTTTGGTTTGACTTAGAGGTCTTTTCCATCAACGCGCGAATATTTTTTTCGGGTTCGTCCATCTGAGACAGAAAGGAATCTGCTGCCTTAAAATGTCTATATGCCTGTTCCAATAATTGTTGATACGATGCTTTGTTATTTGCGTTTAAAGCTTTTTGATTGCGCGCAATCAAAAATTCATTAAGCTTTTCTACACCGCTATTATATTCGTCAACAGCCTCATTAAATCGGTCCTGATTTATTATGTTTTTGTAGTATGTAAGTTCTGATTCCAATTCACGAACATACCCCCGAATATGAGTATTTTCCTGTTCATGGGGGCTTATCACCTCATGCGTTTTCCGAGTCTGTGCAGGTCCATCCAAGGAGCGGAAATGATGGATAGAGTCGATAAAATGGAAGGGTGGGGCTTTTATTTGGCTAATTGTTTTTCCTTTGGCAAAATCCCGATACTGTACAGGGGCAAGCAACAATTGCCACATAGGAAGAAAAGGCATATGTGATTGGATGAAAAC
>CAYUZA010000225.1:0-4272 GCA_964449535.1 uncultured Saprospiraceae bacterium | reverse complement strand
TTCACGATTTGAGCCCCACTTTTCTTGGCGGCTGAATACAACTTTTCATAAAAAGTCAAATCAACCCAGTCATCTGGATCTACAAATCCTATATACTCTCCTTTTGCCATCGCTATGCCTTCATTTCGAGAGCGACCTTGTCGCACATTAACCTCATGGTGAATTACTATAATACGTGAATCCTTTTGTGCATACGTATCACATATTGCACCCGAGGCGTCCGTACTTGCATCATTGATGAGTATGATTTCAATCTCCTGCAAGGTTTGGTGGATCAGTGACTCCAAACAGTCCTTGATATAGGGTGCTACATTGTAAACCGGTACAATTATGGAGACTTTAATATCTGCTGAATGCCCATTATTATTCATTTTTTCACTTTTAATAATACTGTCTATGATAAAGCTTTTGCTACTATACGGTTAAAGGATTCAATGGTATATAAATCGCCTAGAGCGTCAGCGGCTTTTTGACCCATTTGATGGTTACTTTCATCGTCCAGTAACAAATGTATAATGCCTTCTATAAAACTCTCATCGTCTTGTGCGACCCACGTATTCTCTTCATGCATTAACAGGTCTGTAAAACCTCTCGCTGCAAATGTTGTAAGTACAGTAGCCTTACCGTGTTGCATCGCTTCTAGAACTTTGATATGGGTTCCTGCACCTTGTTGTGAAGGAACTATTACCAGGCTGCTTTCCTCATAAAAAGAATTAAGATCTGAAACAAAACCATGAATATTAACTCCGTTCAAGGCTTCCCACACTGACCTTTTTAATCCATCATTCATTTCACCCACAATATCAAGTTGTATACCAGGAAGTTGTTTTATCACTTTCGGCCAAATACGTGTAATAAAATGCTCCATCCCATGTAAATTTGGGGCATATTGCATAGTCCCAACGAATAATATCCTCTTATTCTGTTTGCTATTTTTTGTTTTTAAATAAGCAGTCGGCTCAGTTTTAGGCGGAATGGGCACATTCGGCAAGTAAATTCCTTTATCAGGAATTACTTGGGCTGGGTTTGAAAAAAAAGCTTTTTTCGATCTCCTCAAAAATGATGGTAAGAAAATGCGAGTATGTATGGCGTCCAATAGATAAAACAAACGAGATCTCACATCCAATTTTCGATTACGCGCCATGCTCATAAAGTACTGCACCGGATGATCATCTACATCAACAATGAGTCCTCTCCGCTCAAATAAACCACACATATAAATGGGGTAAATATATCTAACCACTATGTGATCAAATGCAATCTTATCCACTAATTCTGCAAGTTTCTGCTGTAGGTAAGGATCTACACTATGAATCACGTAAGGGCTAAACAAACGCAGTAATTTATAGCGGCGAGGTTTTGATTTTGGATTAGGGTTATTCCCAAAAAACTGAATCGTGTAATTGGAAGAAGGCAAATCATCCGGTATTGAATCATTTGTAATGCAGAATAAGTGTACATGACCTAGCTGCTGTAATGCTTGAAAAAGCAAAAATGTGCGTTGCTGTGCCCCGTGCGATTTGCCAAAAGGATTACTGGCAGAGATGTAAAGAATATTTTTCAATCGATTAATGTCTACGCCTAAGTTTAAGATTATTGAGTCGATTCATGCATTTTTCCACAAAGTTGGTTTTGGGCTTTGGAATAATGTTGATTAGGCTACCTCCCAGATCACACACCCTTGCGGAAAGTGTAAAAAATATTGATTCGAACATTTGGTATGTTTATTATCTAGAAAACGATTTATAGTTATTGAGCCAAACCTTAATAATACGTACCATTTTGTTTATAAATAATATATATTTGTTTTTGACCACATGAATAAATATAAATCCCAGCAATCCAAACTTATTTAAATGTGTTAATTTGTTTAATAAATCTATTTTGTTGATTAAATTTAAATAAGATGACAATATATTAAAATCAATTTTATTTATTTCTTTTTGCACTAAGTATAATACATCTATTTTTTTTTTCCAATTATACACTTGAGAGAAAAGATGGAACAAACTATTTAATCGACTGTAAAGTAATATATTTGCATATTGCTCATAAACATTATACTCTTTAAGTTTTTTATCAATTTCTTCGTAAACAATTAATGTAGATTCTGAGTGTCCAAGTTTTCGTTTATGAAGTGTTGAACCTTCTACATCCTGGCGGTAATGATAGAAAGTCCCATCAAGTATGGAAATAGACTCACACAATAATAGTGAACAGATAACAAAAGGAATGTCAACATTAATTTTTGTCTCCGCCATTCTTATTTGATACACTTCAATAAATGTCCTCCTGAATAATTTATCCCATAATGCAAGGCTGTGGTATTTCGTTAGGAGCAAATTCTTATCATTTGCATCTATTCCTTCGAGATCAATTTTTGTACTTCTTCTGTAACCTTCATATTCCTCCCAATATCCGGATGTAATTACAACATCATTATTATTTTCTTTTGATAATAAATATAAATACTCCAACGCTGAAGCTTCAACCCAATCGTCACTATCAACAAAACCAATATATTCACCCTTAGCGATTTTTAATGCTTGGTTTCTAGGAGTACCTGGGTTACCAGAGGATACACTATTATATATTGGCATTATCCTTGAATCAAGCGAAGCATATTCTTTTATAATCTCTGTTGAACCATCAGTAGATCCATCATCCACGACTATGATTTCAATATTTTTTAATGTTTGATTCAATACTGATTTAATGCACTGGTCCAAGTATTTACTAGTATTATATACAGGAATTATTACAGAGACGGAAGGTGTCATTTAAAAAATATATTTTTATAAATATGGTTGGTACTATCCTTAATGGCTAAATAACTACTCTACCTCGGAAAATTTTACTTAACAAAGATTTACCAGCCAGCCATTCTTCGTTTGGATTTTTATAGGTTCGCCAATCGAATCCGGCTCTTTGAGCGGCAGGTACCTGTTTTAAATGTAAAGGCTCAAATAAAAAAACGGAGTTTTTACCATTATCCAACATATTCCCTAACCAAGTACTTCCTGACCTAGGACTTGAGGTAATGATAAATACAGAAGAATCATTGAATCGCTTGATTCTAAAGATGCACCATATCAGAAATAGCCTAAGCTTTGTTTCACTATACCTCCAGCTTCGTTTAATTATTGTAATGCCCATCACTAAAGTTTTTGTCATCTCCCCACCACCCTCTCAACCAAATTCCCTATGGTCTGCAAATGCCGCTCCAAACTAAAGTTATTTCTGATATTTTCCTTGCCCTTAGCACCCATTTGCGCAGCCAATGAGGGATTTTCCAAAATATGTATCATATGCTCCGCCATCCCTTTCACATCATGTTCAGCGACCAGCAAACCTGTCTCGCCATGAATTATGACATCAGGGATACCGGCGTGATAGGTACTGATGACAGGTAGACCTGCTGCAGATGCTTCTAAAATAGCAACTGGCGTACCCTCCTGGTCTCCATTTTCTGCTGTAATGGAGTGCTGTACAAATGCCACTGATTCCATAAGGTGAGATCTGAATTGCTCTGGACTTATAACGCCGGGTAAAACAATGTTTTTTTCCAGCCCCAGGTAATTTACTAAATTGATACACATGTTATGTAAGGGGCCATCTCCTGCAATGACCAGTCTGGCATCAGGGTATTTTTTTGTCACCTCATTAAAAGCAAGTATGGTATGGTATGGCGCTTTTTTGTCTACAAAGCGGCCTATTCCAACAAATTTTGTAGTATCCAAAGCAGGATTTAAATGCAAAAAAGCGATTGCTGGTCCATAAGTATTTTGCAGCAATTTATCCCGTGGGCATCCAATATTTAAAAGTACTTTTGTCATGGCCGAACTCACCGATATAACTGCTGATGCGTAGTCAAAAACTGCCTTATAGCCTTGCTCGTATTCTTGTAAGACACTTTTTATTGAAGCGTCAAATCCATGAAAATGGGCTATTAGAGGGAGTTTTAATTTTTGGCACACCGGCAATACACCTACAGCAGTAGGGCCAAATTCAGCCAATACGCATTGTATTTTTTCTTGTTTAAAAGACCGCATTAGTAACTCTTCGCGTAGACTATTCCTACGAAATAATTTTACTTTAATGCGAAAATACGCTCGTTCATAAAATCGTTTTGGTAATAAGCTGCCCTTCCCTTCTAATGCCCTGGGAATAAGGCCCCCAAAATAGAAACGTACATTCATCCCTGGAATACTTTTATGGGCCTGAATAAACGTCTCCGAATAGGCGTTTTGGTTGGGAGAACATATCGCAAGG
>CAYUZA010000224.1:3893-4321 GCA_964449535.1 uncultured Saprospiraceae bacterium | reverse complement strand
GGGAAGCGGGCTTAGTTTCACCCGGCAAATTAATTTGTCTCGCAGCGTTTGGTAGCGGATTTACATGGGGATCCTCTATTATTAGATGGTAAAAAGAAAAGCGGAGAAACCCGCTTTTCTAAATTGTCAATTATGTTTTTTCTGCACAGCTGAAAATCTAATTTTCGCAACGAGTATCAGTACTCTTGGCATGCACTTAATCAAGTGAATAGGACTACGAATTGGGAGTTATTTGATTACCAACACGCCGACTCGCCATTAGGGCTTAACCCCTGTTTTTATTTACTATTTTTCTCCTTGTCGCGATCTATAATAATTTGAATCTGATCACTTTTAAGGTTTTTGCCAATGATGATTCGGTCTTTATTCAATACATAAATTTCTGGAGTTATATCCACCCAATATTTTCCGTAAATGGATCGATTAGT
>CAYUZA010000224.1:0-3883 GCA_964449535.1 uncultured Saprospiraceae bacterium | reverse complement strand
TGTTTTTTGATGTAATTTTTCCATTTGGTATCATCCGTATCGATGGCTACAGCAAATACATCTACCTCTGCTTTGTTTTTTAGATAATAGGCATGAAGTTTTGGTGTTTCTACCATGCAGTGCTCACATTCTGGATTGTACATATAAACGACTAAATAGTCGGCTGTCTTTTTATATAATTCCTGACGCTGTCCTTTATCATCAGTAGAGATAATATTTTGGGCTTTCTGACCCACCAGACTTTGACCCATTTCATAGGCTCTTTTAAGGATCGCAGCGGTTTGTATAGAATCAGACCAAAAGGCTCTTTCATAAGTAAAATAGTTATTCGCCATTTTGACAAATACACTCTCCGGATCCATCAAAGAACATTTGGTAGGTTCATATTCCAATACTACCCAGTTTACAATTACCTTATAATACTCAGGTTGATTCAATACCTTGTCTACCAACATTTTTGCTGAGGCAAAAATAGAATCAGGAGTTTGGGGGGTAATTTCTTTTAGATAGCGCTTTATTTTGTTACCAATCATGGGTGTTCTTAAAAGTCTTCTATCTGTAAAGTCCACATTGTCCCAAAATTCTTTGCGATAGTGATAAATCTGCTCCTCTTGAGGCAAATTGTCTTTTACTGTAGGATTTTGACCACCTATTTTGAATTTGGTGAACAAGAAGTTAGGATGTTTTTTGGCAAGGGCATCCAAATAAACTTTACGCTCTGCATCTAAAGCAAGCCTTTCTTTTTTTAGGTCATTAAACTCCGCTGAGTTTTGATCTAATCCAGACATTTTCTGAGCAATAGCATTAATTTTTGGGTTGAGTTTTTCCTCAAATCGCATTGTCTCATAAAATACCTCATTTTCAGGACTATTCTTGATGATCATAGTTGAGCTTATACTGGCTGGATTTACCTCCATGGAAAATTTTTGATTTTCTCCCAATATAATTTGTATGAATTGGTTGTTGGGCATCGCCACATAGTAAAGTCCTTGAGGGTAACCTTCTGGTTTTACAAAATGGACCAAATCGCCTTTGATGCTAATTGTATCTAAAACAAAATTTTGATCAAAATAAAAACCTATGAGGCGAGCTTGTCCTCCAGCATTGTAATTAATAAGACGAACCGTGAAATCAGCAGGGCCTCCCATGACAGGTTCAGTTGCTTTCTTTTTGTCGTCTTTTGACATGAATATTTCTTCAACGGTTTCAGTATTAGGCTTTTCTGGAGTACATGAGGCACAGGCAATGACACTATAAAGTAATAAAAAATACATGTAGCGCATATGAGTTCTTTTTTATGTTAAACGCTTAAAATTTTATACTGTTACAACACACCCTTAAACGAGGATACAAAGATAAAAGTTGTTAGGAAACGAGTAAGAGCATTTTTATAACAATATTTCTAGGGAATAATGGATTCCAGACCCTTTTGGGGTGGGATGGAGTCCATGTATTTTTCTTTGCGCCCAAAGATTGTTTAATTATTTAACATTTAAAATTAAACAAAATTGTTTTCATGCAGTTGTAACATAAGTTTTTCATTTACGAACACTTAAAAACCACCACCATGTTTAGAAAGTTTACCTTGTTGATGATTTTGCTCATCACAGGCCTTGTGCTCCAAGCTCAAACGCTTTACCAGATTATTTCTCAAAGTCCTGATCACACGACCCTAAAAGCTGCAGTTGATGCTGCAGGGTTAAATGTCGTTTTAGACGATGAGAATGTTTCTCTTACATTATTCGCTCCTGATGATGCTGCCTTTGCTGCTTTACCTCCCGGTACGGTGGAGGAATTGTTGGAAGATCCTCAGGGTTTGCTCACTCAGATCTTGCTGTATCATGCGGTTGAAGGAGTAGCAGCTTCAACTGACTTAAGCGATGGTCAAACCATAACGACCCTTCAGGGACAGGATGTGTCTGTGACTATTAATGCGGATGGTGTTTTTGTAAATCAGGCTGAAGTTACTGCTCCTGACGTTCTAGCCACCAATGGAATACTCCATGTTGTAAATGCTGTGTTGCTGCCAAGTCTAGATCCAGTTTCTGTTTATGATATTATTGCTGAAAGTCCGGATCATGGGATTTTAGAAGCTGCATTGATAGCGGCTGGTTTAGATGCCGCTTTGGATGATGCTGAAGCTCAATTGACCGTATTTGCACCAACTGACGAAGCTTTCTCGGCCTTACCTCCAGGAACTATTGAAGCGCTTTTGGAAGATCCACAGGGACTGTTAACAGAAATATTGTTGTATCATGTGGCTGGCGGAGTGGTCAATTCTGCTGATTTGGTAGATGGTCAGGTAATTACTACACTATTAGGACAGGATGTAACGGTGACTATTAATGGGGATGGTGTTTTTATAAATAATGCAAAGGTAACAGTGGCAGATTTGGCCGCAGATAATGGTGTAGTTCATGTGATTGATGCAGTTTTGATTCCAGCTGCTTATACATCAGTGTATGATATAATAGCAGGAAGTCCTGACCATAATATTTTAAAAGCAGCGATTGACGCAGCTGGATTAATCGCTGCACTAGATGACGAGGAAGCTCAATTGACCGTATTTGCACCAACTGACGAAGCTTTCTCGGCCTTACCTCCGGGAACTATTGAAGCATTACTTGAAGATCCACAAGGATTGCTAACACAAGTATTGTTGTATCATGTAGCTGGAGGTGTGGTCAATTCTACTGATTTAGTAGATGGCCAGGTAATTACTACACTATTAGGTCAGGATGTAACCGTGACAATTAATGCGGATGGTGTTTTCATAAACAACGCAAAAGTAACGGTAGCAGATTTGGCCGCAGATAATGGTGTAGTACACATAATTGATGCGGTATTAGTTCCTGCTTCAAATAATACGGTTTACGATATCATCTCAGCCAGTCCAGACCACACTATATTAAAAACAGCTATTGATTTGGCTGGATTTGATGTTCCACTTAGTTCTGATGAACTAGAATTTACTGTTTTTGCACCTACAGACGCTGCATTTCAAGCTTTGCCTCCCGAATTAGTGGAGCAATTACTATCAGATCCTGATCGTTTATTGGCCAAAGCTCTTAGATACCATGTTGTATTCGGTAAAGCACTTTCTTCAGATCTTTCAGATGGTCAAAGTATTACCACGGCATTAGGCCAAAACATTACGGTTACCATTAATCAGCAAGGAGTATTCATCAATAATGCACAGGTTACAGTTGCAGACCTTGAGGGCTCTAATGGTGTAGTACATGTGTTAGACGCAGTTTTGATTCCTGCATTGACGGTTTATGATGTCATTCAAAATAGTCCGGTGCATACTATTTTAGGTACAGCAATTGATGTTGCGGGCTTAGATGGGGCGTTACAAAGCGAAGGTCCATTTACTGTATTTGCACCAACAGATGATGCGTTCGATGCTTTACCTGCGGGTGTTTTGGAGGCTTTGTTGGCAGATCCTTCTGGTTTACTAACAAAGGTACTTACTTATCATGCAGTATCTGGTGAATTATTATCCTCAGATATCGTTGAACAAACAATGCTAACTACACTTAATGGTCAGCAAGTTGAAATTAGTGTTGACAATGGAGACGTTTTGATTAATGATGCCAGAGTTGTAATTGCAAATATTGAAACATTCAATGGTGTAGTTCATGTGATCGATGCAGTTTTAGTACCAGACTTAAACTCGGTGAGGAATTCAGATGCTGCCATTTCTTTAAAAATTATGCCTAATCCTGCAACCACAGAGGTTACAGTTGAAATTCCAGAATCATTTTTGAACGGTCCAGTACAAGCAACGTTACAGACTTTGACGGGCAGTACGATTAAGAGCTGGACAGTTAACTCGACTCAAGAGATGTTTGATATTTCTTTTCTGCCTGCAGGAACGTAT
>CAYUZA010000223.1:0-4330 GCA_964449535.1 uncultured Saprospiraceae bacterium | reverse complement strand
CTTTTTATGAAAAGTTGTATTCAGCCGCCAAGAAAAGTGGGGCTCAAATCGTGAAGGGAGAGACTAAAGTAACCGATGAGCAAAAAAATATAAAACCAAGTGCTAAGCTGAACCAATGGATCAGAAGGGAGTTAAAACAAAAAAAGAAATTATTTCATGTATTTACCTACCAGCATTGTTCTGCTATTTATGAAAGATCTTTTATTCGAAAACATAACATCCAATATGCAGATATAAGAAATGGAGAAGATGGAATATTTTTATTGCAAGCCACTCACTTTTGTGATAACTATCGTCTGGTGGACAATGCCCATTATTATTATCGAAGTCGCGCTGACTCAACAGTAGCTGTTAAAGAATTGGTGTACTATCAAAGTTTTTTGGATCATTATGATTTATTTCTGGCATTTATAAATAATCAAATCATGTCAGATCGCGACTATCAAATGGCAATTTATAATGTAATTCAATTCATACGTATGGGCCACAAGGAATTGGAGGCAAGTGGCAAATATCCTGATTTTGAGCAGACTTATATAAATCATATTTTTAGAAGTACGGCACAGTATAAGGTACACGGCAGTTTTCTTTTAGAAAACTTCTTCCCAGCTACCTTATCTCTTAAAAGACAACTGTTTGTATTTGTAAAAAATGTATGTATAAGGATTGGGTTGATTTCGTAATTATAATTTTAATTTAATAGATACGCTGTGTCTGGTGAACATAAGCGCTGTGTATGATATGCTGCAAAAAAATTACAAAAACATATCAATAAAAAAGGATTAAAATTTAGCATGTAGCTATTGGCTCTATTTATCGTCGTATCGTTGAGCAGTCAAACAGTCGTATTATTGTAAAGCCGTCCCCTCGTACAGTCGTTCTATCGGAGAGTCGTATATTCGTAAAGTGCTTTTTTTAACCATTAAGAAATTAAGAGCCATTAAGTATAAAGACAACAATCCTTAACTCTCTTAATGCCTTAATGGTGAAACATTTCTTTCTTCCGAAAATAAAACCTTAGATATCTTGAATTGTAGAGTCGTATAGTCGTTCCATCGTACAGTCGTTCATTCACATATTCCTTGATTCGTAAAGCACTAGATAACTTGAATCGTAAAGTCGTATCGTCGTACTGTTGTTCCATCGGAGAGTCGCATATTCCTTGATTCGTATAGTCTTAAATAACTTGAATCGTATCGTCGTATAGTTGTTCTTTCGTATATTAGTCCTGGCAAAATACAACATCATCATGATATACATAGAACCTTTAGGAGGTTTAGCCAATAGAATGCGTGTCATTGCTTCAGCGCTTGCACTTCAAAAAGAAACGGGTGAACAAATAGTCTGCTTTTGGATCCCTAAAACAGACTTAAATGCGCGTTTTGAGGATTTATTTTTACCAATAAAGCATTTTCATGTTCGGGATAAGCTTCCCTTTAAATACAAATATTTAAAATCATCATTCCAATCTCACCCTTTAAAATTTATAATAGCAAATTCAATAAATAATTTTTCAAATATAAATTTGGTAATAAAAGAAAAGGATGTAATGGAATTGATTTGGGGCGAAAAATTGGATCTCGTGAAGCTTTCACAGATAAATAAATATCTTTATATAAAAACATGTGAAAATTTCTTTGGTGGTACCACTGAAGCCGATTTTTTTAAACCAGTACCATCACTTCAATCAATCATAGACGAAAGAACATCAGCATTTCCAAAAACTATTATCGGCGTACATATACGAAGAACAGATTGTATAAAATCAATAAATCAAAGCCCTACCGAATTATTCATTCAAAAATTAGATAAACAATTAGAGGTGGAACCAAATACTAGTTTTTATTTGGCAACAGATGATGCACAAGAGGAAAAACTTCTTAAAAATAGATACGGTAGTAGAATTTTAACCCACAAAAAGATTCTCGATAGAGACTCGTTACAAGGTATCAGAGATGCTTTGGTAGATTTATATTCTTTAGCAGCAACGGATGCCATTTGGGGCTCATATTCTTCTAGCTTTAGTGAAATGGCAGCCACAATTGGTAAAAAAAAGATGGAAATTGTGAAACATGAAAATCTTAATTTACCGTAAATTATAGTTTTAATATTAACTTGGCTTATACATTTAGAACTAATTGAAGATAAAGACACACCGACAATAATAAATCAACTAAGAAATGATCGTTAAAATCATTAGGTCTCTATTGCCCAAATTTGTTTTTGAACGGTTTATAAAACGATGGAGAGATCAAAAAGCATGGAATGAATGGAAAAGCAAGGGATGTCCAGTTCCCCCTCCTCATATTGTGAAACAATTAACAATTATTGAATATCAGGAAAAATTTAAATACAACATACTGGTAGAAACAGGAACATACCTGGGCGATATGGTAGCTGCGCAAAGGAAAAATTTTAATACCATTTATTCTATCGAGTTGGGCGTTGCCTTATATAAAAAAGCGAAAGCCAAATTCAAGAACAATAAAAATGTGATCATTTTGCAAGGGGATAGCGGTAAGGTACTTCCACATGTCTTATCAGAAATAAATGAGCCCGCCATATTTTGGCTAGATGGTCATTATTCTGCAGGTATAACGGCAAAAGGAGATAAAGAGTGCCCCATTTTTGAAGAATTGGATGCAATATTCCATTGCAGAAAATTTAACCATATTATTTTGATAGATGATGCGAGGTGTTTTACAGGTGTTGGCGATTACCCTACGATTGAAAAACTGACTGAATATGTTAAAGAAAAGCAGGAGTCTTATCAAGTGGAAGTGAAACATGATATTATTCGTTTCACAACATAACTTGATAAGGAATAGGGTAAAAATAATTTCTTTGTCAGGGATGTTTTATATCGACTAGCGTCATATTGCCGGGTTAAATCTGAGATATTTTATATATTTTGGCTTTATATAGCCAATATAATACTAACTTTAATTTAAAAATAAGTGCAAAAATAAATTGCACAATTGAACAAAGTGGTTATTATTAAGTGTACAATTTATAAATAGTTGTAAATATTTTTCTACTAGTTAAACACAAAAACAGCCTTATTCATTCATGAAAACAGCCTTAATCTCTGGTATTACCGGTCAGGATGGTAGCTACCTTGCTGAGCTACTATTGGACAAAGGATATACGGTGCATGGCATCATCCGCCGAGCCAGCTCCTTCAATACTTTCCGTATAGACCATCTGTACAACAATGCTGACCTGATCAACAAGCGCTTATTTTTACATTATGGCGACCTCACAGATTCCAGCAATCTAAATCGCCTCATAGAGCGTTCCCAACCTGATGAAATATACAATCTTGGTGCGCAAAGCCATGTGCAAGTATCTTTTGAGGTTCCGGAATACACAGCGGACGTAGATGGTATAGGAACCTTGCGTTTTTTAGATGCCATCAAAGAAACAGGGATTCCTACCCGATTTTACCAAGCGTCCACCTCAGAACTTTATGGTATGGCCCAGGAAGTTCCGCAATCAGAAACCACCCCATTTTATCCTCGAAGTCCTTATGCAGTAGCCAAATTGTATGCTTATTGGATTGTGGTCAATTATCGAGAGGCCTATAATCTATTTGCATGCAATGGTATTTTGTTCAATCATGAGAGCGAAAGAAGGGGCAAGACCTTTGTGACCCGAAAGATTAGTGTAGGAGTATCCAATATAATGTCACGAAAGCAAGAAATACTGTTATTAGGCAATCTGGACGCCAGAAGGGACTGGGGTTACGCCCCGGAATATGTGGAGGGCATGTGGCGTATGCTGCAGATCGATCAGCCTCAGGATTTTGTATTAGCTACCAACGAAACCCATACAGTTAGGGAGTTTGTGGAAGAAGCATTCAAGGTATTGGGCGAAGAGATATACTGGCAGGGAAGCGGCGCAGATGAAAAAGGGATCCTCAAATCTTCCGGCAAGCAAGTGGTCGGTATTGACCCACGCTACTACCGCCCTACAGAAGTAGATCTTTTACTGGGTGATTATTCCAAAGCCAAGTCATTACTGGGTTGGGAGCCGAAAACTACGTTTAAGGAGTTAGTTAGATTGATGGTGGAAGCTGATTTTGGGAAAGCGAATGTACGATAGGGCGACTCTACGATAATACGACTGTACAAAAGAACGAAAGAATTAAAGAACAAGAGAGTGAGGATAAACATGTCTATACGATAGAAAGAAGACTCCCAAATCACACCCTAAAAATAATTTTCAACTGATTTGATATTGGTGTATATTTACACCACAATACAATTGTTATGAAAAGACAAAGCATTTCCTTTACTGAGCCAAATGATGAATGGCTTAAACGTCAAAT
>CAYUZA010000222.1:0-4370 GCA_964449535.1 uncultured Saprospiraceae bacterium | reverse complement strand
TGCATTTATACATTATTTTACAAGAAAAACGGAAAAATAATTTCTAGAGGTTGCCCCTAAAATCATTGAAACAACAATAACAATAAAATAAACAGTGTTCTTAAGCATAATTTTATTTTTTTTAAATTTAATTTATTTTTTTTCAGGCAGGTTGTTTTATGACCTGCACTACTTGGCTATTTGATAAAAACAAAATTCTAAGATGAGTTAAAAACAATTGGTTCCATTGATAGTACTGTATAAAGTCATAATTGGTAATTATACCCCCTCCTTCCCACACTCAAACACCCCCGCTTCTAATACCTCTACCACCCCCACCTTTAACTCCATGTCTAATTCCTGCAGTTGAGGCCGCCGCGATACCATTCACCCCATATTCTTTTCCTAAATACTTCAACCACCTATGTAAATAACATTGCTCACGCACTGCTTCTGCATTAGACCAGTTAAATCCCATTTTTTGTTCAATTTCTGCCAAGAAACCGGAAACTTGTTGCAATTCACTTTGTATCTCCAATGCATGTTTCTCTCTAAATAAGGTAGCTCGTTTTATATATTCTTGATAATCAGCCTCGACACTACCAACAGCCATTCTACTATAAGAGTCAAGGGGCAATACTTGGGTAGGATTATGTAAAAACAAAAGTACAGAGGCCAACGCCAAAGGCAAACCATTAGTACACTCCGCTTTCTTAAACTCATTAGCCAGGCCATCTACATCAGTACCCCTGCCTGAACTTAACCAATCCCGGGTCAAATCCAACAAGTCCTCCCGCTTACCCGCACGGATAACCTTAGCTACACGATATGTTTTAAAACATTCTCTCAACGAGTTGTCAGCGTAATGCTGAAGACTAACTTGACCACGCAGCCAAGCCTGAAAATGTCCAATAAAGCTCAGGTCTTCAGCATACCTGTACTTTAGTGACTCAATAACTTCTTTTTTCCCTGGTCCCATTATTCAATAATTTATTTTTATAAGGTTGTTATTTGGTTACATATTACCATCGAACTAATGGCCGCAAAACCTCAGCTTCTTGTATGGTATTGATTTGCCCAATAAAATTACAAATGAGACACTCGGAACTATGTTTTATGTGGCTCCAACCGGTTGTAAACTAGTTTACAGAAAATTTTCGTAATTATATTCGATATTTTTAACAATCGTATATTGCTGTATATGTAACATATACATATCTATAATGAGAAATTTGTCCTAAAAAAACTAACAATTCTCAAACCCCCAATAATTTGCGCGTTTTGCTATATTAAATCTGAATTAGGGTTAGATCAGCATAATTTAACCCGTTGGATACATGAAATACGGCAATATTTTATGATTTTTGCCACGGAAATATAACCATTAGAAGAATCAATTGAGGCGAAAGTTTATGGTACATTTCACACCTTCTACGACTCGTTCTTTTCACCCTTTGATAACGGTGAGTGATATTTTGTTATTCAAGTCAAGTTTGCGCTATATCATCCGATATGCTTTTATATTATTTGTAATAGATGCTTCTTTAATCAAACTTCACGGTCAAATCGTATTTACAGATACCGGTGAAGAATCTCCAACCGAAGAAATCAGAGAATTATTACAAAAAGCAGACTCAACCCTTCGCGTGAAAACAAATGGAACAAAGCCGGGTAGAGCAGATATATTGGAAATAAAAGACCAAAAGTTTTTGCTCCCGGATGGCTACTTTGATGTGTATCTTTGGCAAAATAGAGAGTGGGTAAACTTATATAAGGGACGGCATTTTGGCTATAACAATCAATCCAGAAAGTACATCATAGACGGAAAAATTTACTCTTTGGGGGGTAAAGGATTCTGGAATGAACATGGCCACCTTATCATATTTGACCAAAAATCAAATGAATGGGAACTTTTACCTGCGACTAAAGAACTCCCTCCTGGATTATCTTACTTCTGTCCTTCAGATCAAAAAATTCACTTGATTACGGCTAATGGAGAATGGAGCATCCAATTACCCAATGGTCAAATCAGCAAACAAGTTCCTTTACGCAAGGACTTGCAAAACCTAAGCGACAATCTTTTCGTTGATTTAACTTCATTCGAAACCGATAGTTTTTTACTTATTTGTGGAGGAAAGCCCACCATTTTGATCCACAAAACTTCGCATCAAATATTTATAAATAATATTTTGGTAGATAAAACCATGCGCGCAATGCAGATGGGTCACTTTGTGCACATCAGGGGCAATGAATTTAGAGTCATTAGTCCTGTAGATGGTTCGGAAGATATCCTCCCTCAAGATAAAGTGCTGGATTTTTTTCACATATCTCCAGGCGCATTACTATCACCCTCAGCATCGCATACATTTCCTGTTTGGATTTGGCTTCCAGCTTTGTTTATAACAACCTTTTCGGCATTTTTGATTTTTCGAAAAAACAAAAAGAAAACTTTACATGAATCCTCAACGGTCTCCAAAACTGAAAACCCAGCGATTTCAGCACTGATAAACTTAAAAGGCCAAACCATTACAGCAGATCAACTGGATATTTTACTAGACATTCAGCATATTACCTCAAACGAAACACAGAGATTTCGCCGTGCACAGCTTATAAAACAGATTAATAAAGAAGTAGCGACCTCCCATGGTCAACCTTTAATTCAAAGAATCCCGGACCCAGAAGACGGTCGTCGATTCCTTTATAAAATAGGAGATATGGTTATACCCGAGAAGATTGTTGAAGCCAGTAACTAAGCGTACTACAGGGTCTATGTTCATTTGAAATATTAGGTGTTCTGTTCCTTTTTTAGCACTTTGTTCATTATTTTTTTTCTTTCTAAGACATAGCTACATGGATGTGAAATTTCATTTATTATGCCAGACAACTACATATTTACCCCATAAGATTTTTTATTAAGGCTATTGTTCTGGTATAATGACTAATTAGCTATAATCCATGGAATAGATCAATATTCAAAGATCCAAGTGCAAATCAGTTAAAAATATTTATTCATTCCGCTTAAGGCGTAATTTTTAACATTTTAAGAACGAAATTGACAAAATTAAGTGCAAAATAAGCGAGAGCACAAACACAATAAGATAGCTGAATAGCTATACTTTATTTAAGTAATTAAGCATAATACATCACCACATTAGATTAATACATACTTCTTGCCGCAAGCTTCTATTGCACACAAATAGCCAATCAAGATATTTCAAAAAAAAAATATAAAAAATAATTTTCAATATAATAATTAGTTAAAATTACCTATATTTCACAAAAATGCAGAAATTTACGGGAATGTAAAGTCCAATTATGCCTGTAGTATTCAATAGGCTCTATAATCAAAACACAATCAACTCTTTGCGGCATTACTTGACCGAAAACATTCCTGCTTACTATCGAATAAGGATAATAACCAAATTGATCCGCTTTGCTATTGTAATTGCATTATTACTAGCTACACCTTTGTTTGTGTTTGGGCAATGGGTGTTTACAGATACCGGAAAAGAGACCAGTTTAGCAGAGATCAAAAAAATGTTTACAGAGGCAAAAAAGATATATTTTTCCAAAATTTCTAACACTGTTAATGCTGATTTACACATATTGGAGATTCAGGATGAAAAATATCTGTTGTTTTGCGGCTACCTAGATGTTTATCATTGGAAGGATGCACATTGGGTCAATATTTATAACAGTAATTTATCAGGTTATAACTTTGGGTCCAAAAAATTTGTATCTGGAAACAAAATATACAGTTATGGGGGTTATGGCTTTTGGAACCTACATGGCGAGCTGATTGTATTTGATAATGAAAAAGGCGATTGGGATATCATGTCATGTACCAGAAAATTGCCTGGAGGGATAGGTATATTACAAGAAGACAATCAAAAAATACAGGTTTACAGCGAAGGCCAAACATTTTCTATTGACATACCGGAGTGTAAAATATCCTCAAAAGCTAAACCCATCCACAAAGTTATTGACAACTTAAGTCGAGCTGGTGGCACATTTGCGAATACCTATGAAACCGATAGCTTTTTCTTGATGGATAAGGGATCTTTTCAATACTTATTTACTAAAAAGAATTTAAAAGTCTATGAAAATGCTACAGGACTAGGCAAACTTGAGCAAATGAATGATTACAACTATTATGTACAAATCCGAGGTAATGATTTTAGAATTATTGATACATTGGACGGAACTGTTGACACCTTTACCCAAACCGAAGTATACCAATTATTTAATGTACAGGATGACAACAGCTTTGAAGATCTTGAAGCGGCCTCCTCTTTTCAATATGCTTGGTCGGTCATAATACTAATTGTTTCTCTGGGAGGTATAATTGCGGGGTACCGCGTAAGAATAAAAAGAACACCAACCGCGCCTCT
>CAYUZA010000221.1:0-4387 GCA_964449535.1 uncultured Saprospiraceae bacterium | reverse complement strand
TTCAAAAGGTCTTTGAGAAGTGCCGGGTTTGTAGTAGAGGCACTTCCTGGTCCTATTGGAAAACGTGAAATAACCCGCGCAATCAAACCAATAGACAGAGTGTACAGCAATTCACTTATATAATGAGTCTACGCTGCAAAGAATTTATATCTACTCCTTCTCTTATCAATTCAATGGCTCTTATAATTTTTCCAGGAGTGTCTCTGTTTATTTTCACTTCTATGCGACTAATTTTTATGACCGAACCATATGTATCTAAATGAGTCGTTAGAAATGGTATTTTATTTTGTTGTATAAAATCAATGGTGGATTGTTCAAATTCTCCTGGTCCAGTTGCAACTACTCCTGCTAAAGGCACTGTCTCCAGTCTAAATCTCTTTACTAAGTATCTAATAGTGTTTATAGCTTCATCTACCTTAGGGGTAGAAACTACAAGCAATAGATTGTTTTTTTCTCTAATAACTTGAGGTTCAATAAGACTTCCAGCAAGAAATGACTCTACCTTGTTATCAAGGTGGTCAGCATTGTATAGCACATTAGCGTGAATAGCATCTGCTATACTGTACATTTGCGGGTATGCTAGAGATTCATCGTATGGTAACACACCTAATAATGGAATATTCACACCCTCAAGCCATTTACTGATGTAATGAGATACTTTTTCTAGTTTTTCCGGTATTACTTTATTTACAATTACACCAAATATGGGTACTGATTCTTCACGAAATAGGGAAAGATTCATGTTTAATAAATCAATCGAGCTTCCAATACCGCCCTCTACCACAAAAACAACACCAGCATTGATCATTGAAGCAATCTTGGCATTAGAAAGACCTACCACACTTCCCACTCCAGGGTGACCTGTTCCTTCATATATTACCAGATCATTCTCTTTTTCTAAAAGATTCGAAGCGTTTTTTATTTGAGTTGGATAATCAAATAATGAGGGATTGTCAAGGTAAGACGTTGTCGCTCCAGGACCCAATATAACAGGGCTATGAATATGCGGTTTAATTTCAAAATCAATTAGATCCGCAAATAAAATTGTATCCTTATCAACATCATTGCCACCTACCTTAAGAGCTTGTTGACCTACTGGCTTACAGTATCCAACTTTATAACCTCGTGAAATAAAAGCTGATACTAGACCTAATGTACTCGTAGTTTTTCCAACATGTTGACTACTAGCAGCCACGTACAAACTTTTTAATTTCATCTTTGGAAATGCTTTATAACCATTAATTTAAGGATAATTATGTGATTCATTAATTTCATTTCTATGTCACATTTTCAAAAACTGGGTTGAATGAACTTTCATAATCCTTTTATAGGGGGAATTTAGTATCATTGTGGTAAATATAAACTATTGTCTTATAATTTGCCTATTTGTTTTTAATATATAAGTTTTTATTTCTCTTAATTCATGCATTCAATTTTCAAGCGCTCAAATATTAATGATTTTGCTTTCAAAATAAAGCTTGATGATGAAGATAACTCATCGTCCAATGATACATTAGAAAAACGAATTAATGCCCTTTTTAAAGAAACGGGTGCCTCTGTATTGTATGGTGGATATGGTGAAAAAAGATCATTTTACCAATCAAGCACCCTATTTAAAAATGATAAAGAAAATAGAAATATACACATGGGCATTGATTATTGGACCCAGGCAGGCACTGATATATTTCTACCGATGGATGCGAAACTAATATATGTAAAGGATAATGTCGGCTATTTGAATTATGGACCAACACTTATTTTTCAATTGCATGATGCATATAAGAATGCTCACTTTCTATTAATGGGTCACCTCAGTCGTTCAAGTTTGACAATAATAAATAATCGTTTTTATCCTGCTGGTTCCTACATAGGGCAAGTGGGTCCAACATCTGAAAATGGGCAGTGGCCTCCTCATTTACATGTGCAATTAATATCTGATTTAATGGGTAAAGAGGGCGATTTTCCCGGTTTATGTGCAGAAAATAGATGGCATGAATTTCAAAATATTTGTCCTGAACCAGAATTTTCAATTTTTTAGTCTAACTATATGATTATTTGCACTTCCATAAATTCCCTTCAAGGTATCTTATCTCAAGCAATTGTTCCCATTCATTTTGTGCCTACTATGGGAGCCTTGCATGATGGTCACCTTGAATTAATTCGTTGTGCCAAAAAAAGAAAGAGCATTGTGGTTTGCTCAATATTTATCAATCCAACCCAATTTAATGAAATAGCAGATCTTGAAAAATACCCTAGAACCACAGCAGCAGACATTAAATTGTTAATAACTGAATCATGTGATATTCTTTTTTTACCTGATGTAGCTGAAATTTATCCTCAAAAATTGGCCCCTATTCCGGAATTTGATACACATGGAATTGAAGATCGTTGGGAAGGTGTTTTTCGGCCAGGTCATTTTAAAGGGATGTTACAAGTTGTACACAGGTTATTGGATATTGTTAAACCTAGTGTTTTATATATGGGCCAAAAAGATTTTCAGCAGCAACTATTAGTAAAATGTATGCTCGATAATATTTTCCCTAACATTACTTTAATTACAGTACCAACAGTACGGGAATCTAGCGGATTGGCAATGAGTTCCAGAAATTCAAGATTAAGCTCCGAAGCTAAGAAACTAGCACCAATTATTTTTACAAAATTATCCTCCTTAGCGAACCACCTAAATGAAAAATCAGATTTTGAGAATTTAATCAAAGATGCAAAAGACGATTTAGAAAAAACTGGAATAAGTGTAGAATATCTTGCCATTGTCAATCCCGACAATATGGAAGAAATTACTAAATCCACTGATGTAAAAGGGGGAGTTATTATAATTGCGGCATGGCTTGAAAATATCCGATTGATAGATAATATTATAATTCCTGTTAAAATCGATAACAAGTATGACTGAAAACAAAAATCTAACCTTTAATCCTAATAATATTGGCCTTAAAAACGGGAAGTTTATAGGTCTCCCATTTGAATATGAAGATGCAGCATTAGTTTTACAACCCGTTCCATGGGATGCTACTGTATCTTTTAGAGATGGCACACATGGTGGTCCAGAAAATATTTTAGATGCATCCTCTCAATTAGATTTATTAGATCCTGATGCTCCAGATGCCTGGAAAAAAGGAATTTTTATGGTTCCGGTTTCAAATCATTTGAAAAAATCAAATGTTAAAGCCCGAAAATGGGCAAGTATTCACATCAATAATTTAGAAAGCGGAATATCAAATACAAAGGAAAGTGACCGTTTTTGTCGTAAAGTGAATGAAAAATGCAAGGAAATGAATTCATTTGTATATGATTCTTGTCTAAGTCATTTAAAAAATGGAAAACTGGTAGGGTTAATTGGAGGTGATCATAGTACACCTTTAGGTTTTTATCAAGCTTTATTTGATTTTTATGGATCTTATGGATTGTTAGTTATAGATGCCCATTTAGATTTACGTAAAAGCTATGAAGGATTTACTTACTCGCATGCCTCAATTTTTCATAATGTTCTTGAGAGCATGACAATTGAGAAGCTGATACAAGTGGGTATAAGGGATTATTGTGATGAAGAATTAGAAAAAATTAACTGTAATCAAGGACGCATTGAACCATTTTTTGATCATGAACTCCGCAATCGTCAATCAAAAGGTGAATCTTGGCATTCAATATGTGAGGAAATAGTAAGAAAATTACCTGAAAAAGTTGTTATAAGTGTCGATATCGACGGATTACGGCCTTATTTATGCCCAAATACTGGCACACCTGTTCCAGGAGGACTTGAGTTCAATGAATTGATTTATCTTTTAAAAATGATTTCAGATGAAGGAAAGGAAATTTTGGGTTTTGATGTTTGTGAAGTAGCAGGTGTTGGACATGATTGGGATGGTAATGTAGGTGCACGTGTTATTTATAAACTTGCAGGTCAAATGTTACGCTTAACAGATAAACTTTAGAACAATGTCCTTTAAATCTGGATTTGTAAATATTATTGGTCGTCCAAATGCAGGGAAATCAACTTTGTTGAATGCTTTAATGGGTGAAAAAATGGTAATAGTGAGTCCTAAGCCGCAAACTACCCGTCATAGAATTTTTGCTATTCTTCAAAGAGAGAATTGTCAGGTAGTTTTTTCAGATACCCCTGGAATGATAAGCATTCCAAAGTATCGTATGCAGGAAAAAATGAATCGATTCGTAGAGGGGACCTTTGAAGATGCTGATCTTTTTTTAATGGTAGTAAATCCAGGAGAATTATATGACTCAGATGATCCTGTATTTGATAAACTTAAAAGTGCAAAATGTCCTGTTTTTCTAGTCATTAATAAAATGGATGAAAGCAACCAGGAATTTTTAAAGAATGAAATTTCGCGTTGGAGTTTAATTTTTCCTTTTT
>CAYUZA010000220.1:0-4387 GCA_964449535.1 uncultured Saprospiraceae bacterium | reverse complement strand
GCACAACCGACAACAAACCGATAGAAACAGAGGACGAAAATGCCAACGCTTCGCAAAATTAAAAGAGGTGTTTTGCGAACGCACTTGCCGACACAAAAACACCACTTTTAATTTTACCCAACCGCACCCAAGCCCACCCACCGCCCGACATATTCTTAAAATAACTTTTCGACTTGACGGTAATTAGAATAAAAACATCAGCATACTAACATAAAGTTGATATTTTTGCAGCAAATGCCAATTAATATGAATAGGAAACCAATTAATAGACTTAAAGCGGTTTTAGCTGAACAAGGCAAAACGAACAAGTGGCTAGCTGAAAAGCTTGACAAAAATGAAACTACAATTTCAAGGTGGTGTACTAATGAAGTTCAGCCCTCTATGGACAATCTGGTTGCTATTGCTTCTCTTTTAAAAATTGATGTCCGTGAATTAATAAACCCAACAGAAAAAACTAAGTAATGAGTCAAGAAATTAATAATTCAGCGACCAATTTTGGTAATTTACTTGAAAATGCAGGTGACGTTACTCTACAGGAATATTTAGAAATATATAAATCAAGAATAACTCAAGAAAGCGAAATTCTCTTTGTTAGAGAATTCCTATTTCCACTTTTAGGAAAAGAAAAAATTAAATATGTTGTTCCACAATATCCATTCATAGATTCAGAAGGTCGTTCACGAAGAATTGACTTTGGAATTGTATTCAACAATAAAAGAGTAGCATTGGAAGTAAATGGAGAAACTTACCATGCAGAAGGTATTATACCTAACGAAATGTTTGATGACAATCTTAATCGTCAAAATGAAATCTTAAATGCGGGTTGGTTCTTATTAAGATATTCTTATTCTCAATTACAACATCCTGAATGGAGGACTAGAGTTTCAGAATCTTTGTTTTATTTATTAAGAAAACGGATACCTGAAATTCTCTCAGATGTGCTTATTGAACCGAACTATCTACAAATTAGTGTTTTAAACGCGCTAGATTATTATCGTTCAAAAGGCTGGAAAAAAGGTATTGTCGTTTTGCCGACTGGAACAGGTAAGACATTTTTATCTGCATTTGATACTTTAAAAACACCAGGAAGAATTTTATTTATCGTACATCGTTTGGATATTCTAAAACAATCAAGAGAAGCTTTTGAAAAAGTATATCCAACCGCTGTTTTAGGGCTTTTAACTGGTGAAGTAAAAGAAAACGTTATGGACAGTAAAGTTTTGTTTGCTTCAAAGGATTCATTGCGTAGCACAGAAATATTAACAACTTTTAGTCCAAATGAATTTGATTACATAATAGTGGATGAAGTACATCACGGACAAGCTCCTACTTACCAAATGGTGCTAAAATATTTTGAACCTAATTTCTTCATGCTCGGCTTGACAGCAACACCAGACCGCATGGATAGAAAGGATATTTTTGAATTATTTGATTATCAGAAAATTTTTGAATACAATCTTTTCGAGGCAATTGAAAATGGATTTCTTGTTCCATACACATACTTTGGTCTTCAAGATAATATTGACTACAATACAATAAAACATAACGGAGAAAAATATAATGTTGAGGACTTAGATAGCAAATTAATTATCAAAGAACGAAATCAAAAAATACTTGAAGAATATTTATCAAAAGGTTCGGGAAATAAAGCACTAGGTTTTTGTTGTTCAGTTAAACACGCAAACGCAATGGCTGCATTTTTTAGTGAGAATGGAATATCAGCCATTTCAATAACATCAGAATCTCCAAATCGAGATGAACTTATAAAAGGTTTCAGAGAAAATTTATATTCAATAGCTTTTACTGTTGATTTGTTCAATGAAGGCGTAGACTTCCCAGATTTGAGGGTATTACTTTTTTTAAGACCAACGGAATCTAAAACTGTATTTTTTCAACAATTAGGAAGAGGCTTGAGACTATGCGGTGGAAAAGAAAATGTTGTGATTATTGACTTCATTGGCAATTATAAAAAGGCAAATAACATAAGGAAATATCTTTCGAAAGGCTCAAACACAAAAACAAATCCAACAAATGGTAGAATAGAGAAAATTGAATATGAATATTCACCAAAATGTGAAGTAGTTTTTGATGTCGAAGTTGAAGAAATATTGGATAGACAAGACACAAGTGAAAGAGAAATTACAAAAGAAGATTTAATCGATGCTTATTATAATTTAGCTGAGGCAATCAGCAAAAAACCAACTCAGGAAGATATAAATCGTGAAGGAGAATTTAAAATCAGCAGGTATGTTGCTGTATTTGGAACATGGGTTAATTTTTTAAAGGAAATTGGAGAACTAACAGAATTTAGTTACCACTTTCCACAGGGAACACATTTAGGGCATATTATGTACGTTCTAAATACGGTTGGTTCACAATCAATCCAAGGTAGCCACATTTCACCTGAGTATGTAAAATTTACAGGAAATTACTCGGAAGGACAGATGGGTAATTTTGAACGTAAAACCAAATATGCCTTGCAAGCCTCAATGGAATTAGGCTTAATCATAGACTTTCGACAGGAAGCACTTGAACAAGATTTCAAAATTGTTCTCACTAAAAGCGGTCAAGACATTTACGATATTTTAAAACCCATGCTTAACACATTAGATTTATCTTTCAATGAAGAAGGTAAAGCAGAAATTTCGTGGAGCATGAATTGTGAAAGCACTATCAATGAAACGATAAAAAACTACCTTAATGCAAACTTAACTGCTAAAAATCTTTTAAGAAACGTATTCTTAAAAATGGATGCAGTCAATATGCTTTTAAAATATCTTTATTCAATACAACGAAAGGTAACAATTACGAAAGCAGAAGTTTATGCTGATTTCTTTGAAGCTCCATTTGTTAAAAGCTATCTTGAAAGACATGGATTAGAAAGTCCAACAGAAAATGTAATAGTAAGACGAGTTCCATTTCTGTTCAATATTTTAGAGTCGCTAGGGATAATAAATCAAGGTAGAAGTAACATTCAAGTCTTGGTATTTATTCCTGCTAGAGAAGTCATCAAACTTAATAGTAAAGAAAACGATGATGAAATTGATAATCGCATTTCTAGAATTATTGATTTCAATAAAGAGTTAGCCAAAACGCAAAAAGAAGTACAAACAGGTATTGCAGCTGAACCTAAACCAATATATAACATTGAAAAGTTACAAGAGCAATATTTTTCAGCAGACGAAATATCTCTTTTAAAAGAAACATTCGGAAAGGATTTTCTTACTGAAAACTATTACTTACAAATCGAAGAAATTTAAAAACAATGGCAAACAAATCTCATTTTAATAGCGGACACATTGCGTTAAACAAGCAAAAAAAGGACGGAAAAGAACACAGTTCTTCAATTGACAATAAAAAAATCACAAGTAGCATTCATGGTTTGTATATTGAAGATGCAATTAAGTTTCTAAAAAAACTTCCAGACTCCTCAGTTCAATTAATTCTTGTTGACCCTCCATATAATCTTGACTTAGATTATTGGGATACTTTTGATAATTATTTAGAATGGGCTAAGCAATGGCTTGATGAGATTTACAGAGTTTTAGAAGACTCAGGTAATTGTGTAATTTTTGGAGGCTTTCAATATCAAGACTTAAAAAAAGGCGACTTGCTTGAAGTTCTGCACTACACAAGACACAATACGAAACTACGTTTTACCAACCTTGTAATTTGGTACTATAAAAATGGAATGAGTGCTCACCGTTTTTTTGCTAACCGACATGAAGAAGCTGTTTGGCTGACTAAAACAAATAAATATTACTTTGATTTAGATTCAGTCCGTGCTCCATACGATGAAGAATCAAAAAAAATGGCATTAAAAGACAAAAGACTTATTCCTGAAAATATTGAGAAGGGTAAAAACCCAACAAATGTTTGGGAAATTGGACGCCTTAATGGCAATTCAAGCGAGAGAGTTGGACACCCAACTCAAAAACCTTTAGAGATTATTAGACGCTTTGTAAAAAGTCTTTCATATGAAGGTTCAATTGTACTTGATTTTTTTGCAGGTTCAGGTACAACAGGGGTGGTTTGTATGGAAGAAAATAGACATTCAATAATGGTGGACTCTGACGCTAAAATTAAAGAGTATTTAAAACTTCATATAAAAAATAATCAGACAATCCTTGAAAACAAAAAATATGAAATTGTCGATAATGTTGACATTAAAAAGTTACTTACTAAAATGAAAACAGAACAATAATAGCCAACGCTTTTGGTAGCACATTTGCATTTTTTTCCAACGCACAAGCCAAACAAAAAAATGCAAAAGAGCTACCAAGCCAATGCACCAAGACCCTGCAAACGATGGACAACAGAGCAACGACAGACAGAACGCCAGCACCTAACAGCACCTACCCAAAAGGCGGGGTTTCGTGTTCCAAAG
>CAYUZA010000219.1:0-4390 GCA_964449535.1 uncultured Saprospiraceae bacterium | reverse complement strand
ATTCGAATGTTTTGTTTCTTGCCGGTGCCTTTGTCAATAGCAGAAACGTTGAGGATTCCATTTGCATCAATATCAAAAGTAACTTCAATTTGCGGTACACCCCGGGGAGCAGGATCTATCCCATCTAAAATAAAGCGCCCTACAGAACGATTGTCTCTAGCCATAGGTCTCTCGCCCTGCAAGATGTGAATATCCACTGATGGCTGGTTGTCAGAGGCAGTTGAGTAAGTTTTAGATTTTTTGGTTGGAATGGTGGAATTGGATTCAATAACCACATCATAAACTCCACCCATCGTTTCAATGCCTAATGAAAGCGGAGTAACATCAAGCAAAAGCACATCTTGTACATCTCCACTCAAAACACCACCCTGGATAGAAGCACCAATGGCAACTACCTCATCGGGATTTACACTTCTATTAGGTTTTTTGCCAAAAAACTCCTCTACTGCTTGTTGTATGCGAGGGATACGAGTAGAACCTCCTACTAATATGATTTCATCTATATTTTGGGTTCCCAAGCCGGCATCTTTTATGGCAGCTCTACATGGTTCCAAAGTTCTTTTCACAAGGTCATCAGACAATTGCTCAAATTTAGCTCTGCTTAATTTGGTGACTAAGTGTTTTGGAACGCCATCTACTGCCGTAATGTAAGGCAAGTTTATTTCGGTTTCCATGGATGCCGACAATTCAATTTTAGCTTTCTCGGCAGCATCTTTAAGTCGCTGAGCGGCCATCGGATCTTTGCGCAAATCAATATTTTCCGACTTTTTAAAGTCATCTGCCAACCAATCTATGATTACGTTGTCAAAATCATCACCTCCAAGGTGCGTGTCACCATTTGTAGATTTCACTTCAAAAACACCATCTCCCAACTCCAAGATAGAGATATCAAAAGTACCACCACCCAAGTCATACACGGCAATAGTCATATCTTTACCTTTCTTATCCAAGCCATACGCTAAGGCCGCAGCAGTTGGCTCATTTATGATTCTGCTGATTTTCAAACCCGCTATCTCACCAGCTTCCTTAGTAGCTTGGCGTTGCGAATCATTAAAATAAGCAGGAACTGTAACTACAGCTTCTGTAACCGTTGATCCAAGATAATCCTCCGCTACTTTTTTCATTTTTTGAAGGACCATAGCAGAAATTTCCTGAGGAGTATAGCTTCTATCATCTATTTGGACACGAACAGTATCGTTGTCACCTTTAAATACTTTGTAGGGTGAGCGATTGATTTCGTTACCTACTTCTGAAAAGCGCTGCCCCATGTATCTTTTAATTGAAGCAACCGTCCTGGTAGGATTGGTAATCGCTTGGCGCTTCGCGGCATCACCTACTCTTCTTTCGCCATTATCTACAAATCCTACTATGGAAGGTGTCGTTCTCCTCCCCTCATCGTTTGGGATAACAACAGGTTCATTTCCTTCCATTACGGCTACGCATGAATTGGTTGTTCCTAAGTCTATTCCAATTATTTTACCCATGATTTAATGTTTTATTTCGTTTAAACCTATTTATCAAGATTAATGCCAACTACTTTTTTCATGTCATTATTTCAGTTTTTCGGTTGATATTTTATAGATACAGTTCCCTACAGTGTCATAATGGCGCTTAAATTATGAATACCATGCGCAAACTGTCAGTAATGAAGGTGACAAATGAGTTAGTTATTAAATGATATAATATTCTTATTTTTACAATATAAACACCTTTTCATGTTTCGAAAAAATGGTTTTTTGCTTTTAATATCAGGCCTGTTCTTAACGTTTGCCTGGTATGGTGGTAAATTAATCGATTCGGGCAGTGGCAATCGGTATTTGCTTCGTCAACTTACTGCTCATTTTGACCGTTGCGAGAGCCAATTGGAATCTTGGAAAATAGCCGGAGTAAAAGAGTTGCTATCAAAAACTCACTTATACGTCGGATCAGAATCGCAGCCATTTTCCGTTTCTGTAAGCTGAATCGATAGTCTGATTTGGTGGTCTAATTCTAATTACCTCTTTCCCAAAAAATCGGATGGTATCCATGAAATGGGACTATATTATTTGTTCCAAAAAACATGGTCCGAAGGAGATGAAGTCTGGTGCTTGAATATCCCATTTTTTAATAAAAGTTTGCTGAAAGACCATTTCAGTTTGTATCCGGGAGGCCCCCATATCAATAATAAAGTTACCTTATCAAATCTAGAGAGTCTAAATGAACTACCACATTCATACGGTAGCAGTAATAATTACCTTTATTTTGAGTCCAATCATCGTCCAGAAATATGGGTAATTTTAATATTTGCGGGATATTTACTTTCTTTTGGCTTTGGTATTGCCTTTTTTGCGATAATCTTAGATAATATAATTTCCAGATTTCAATACCGGCAAATCGGCCCAGTTCTACTTTTTGCACTCCTGCTTCTTTTTAGATTCTTTTGGCATTATTTGAATTTAAGTTCTTTAATGGAAGAGTGCATGATGCAGACATTTTTGGACAAGGATTCACTTCCTGATGGCAAAGTAGCAGACCAGATAATTAATTTAGTCTTATTATTTGGCTTACTGCTATATACGTTCAAGCGTTTACAAGATTTTCGATTTGATCATTTGCCTTCAGGCTGGAAATATTTTTTGGCGGGAATAAATTATTTTGGAACGCTTACTGCGCTGATACTCTTTACCCGAACGTTGAAAGATTTAGTTGAATTTGCTTCTTTCGATGCAAATTTGGTATATAATCCCAGTATTCACTCATTTGTCTTTTTGTTTTCATTAGGGCTGCTCTTATGTTTATTTTTTCTAATTTCCCATAGAATGGCGTTTGTCATTTCTCAATTAAAATTGTCATTATTTGGCAAACTAATTTCCATGAGCATGTCCTTTGCGCTTATTTTGCCTTTCTACACGGACTTGTCAATCGGTTTTCCCATTTTTTTGATGTACTTGGCTAGCTTTAGCTATCTGTTATTATTTGATTTATTCGTTGAAGTGAAAAAACCAACGATAGCTTGGTTGCTTGCATGGTTAGTTTTATTCTCAGGGTTCACTTCAGTTTTATTGCAGCGTTTTGCTGCCATGAATTTAAATAATGAGATTCAATTGCTTGCAAAAGAATTGGTATACGCTGATGATGCAGTCCTTTCCAAGCTTATTACCACACATTACCAACCCCTCCTTTCCAAAATATCAGCACCACCAGGAGAAACTTCCCAAATTGAATTCCTAAATACTATTTTTTCTTCTGATGTTTATATCGAACCCTACTATGAATGGAAAATTATTAGCAAAAAACATCTGAATGATCCTACTACCAATAATAGCCCAGTAGTTCTTAAACCAGTATCCTTTAGTTTTTATTCGGATTCAATTTTTGAAGTTGAATTTATTCCTAAGCAGCTGATAATTAAACATGTTGCTGGAGCAAAGTTTCATTTACCATTTAAGGGCTTATCATTACCCAACGAGATGGCATTTGGTTTAATCCATAAAGATTCATTAGCCTGGCAATATGGCACTCTTGATTTTCCCGAATGGAAGCATGCACTGACGAAGAAAACACAGGATTGGTATAGCCTAAATGGAAGACAATATTTCATGATTCCCCAACCGAATGATCTAATGTTTGTTGCTGCAAGAGATGAAGTTACTTTGGGGTATAAGATTTCTTACTTTTCACTTTTATTTTTTATACTGGTATTCAGCCTTGTATTGCTATCTAGTTTAAATTCAATTATTTCCTTTCTACCTGACCAAATGTATTTGCGATTTGCAAAAGTAAATACATTGCAAAATAAGCTTCAATATTCGTTTATCGGATTATTACTATTTTCATTTCTATGTATTGGGTTAACATCCATTTACTATTTCAAACAAGAGCACTTAAAAGAAAGCTCAAACAGGATAACAGAATACCTAGACAATTGGCAAATAAGTATCAAGGAGAATGATGCAGAAGATTTACTGCTTAAGCAAGCAACTAATCAATTATTTTCTTCTTCGTATTTAAAGGCTTCAAATTTCGAAAAATCAAATTCTAATTGGCCATTTCCTTTGTTTACAAATAGTCTACCCTTCCTTCCTGGAATTCCGTATCAAATCTTTATGGATAGTATTTCAACAGATATAAAATCAAACGTTACATTTGGCAATCAAGGAAAATTATTGGCTGCTTATTTACGAAATCCTCAAAAAGCAGCATGGACAGGGGTTTATTATTCTCTGGATGCTCCACAAAGTATTAAATCATTTATTGGTAATCTTTTCAACATCAGTGTTTTCTTATTGATTATCTCTGTTGCGATTGCCATTTTTGTGTCCAAAACCCTTACGGCTCCAATAGTACGCTTGGGACAGCGCATGCAATCTACTAAACTTGGACGAAAAAATGAACCCCTCGAATGGAATCA
>CAYUZA010000218.1:0-4400 GCA_964449535.1 uncultured Saprospiraceae bacterium | reverse complement strand
GTTTTACTTTTAAAAAGGCTTTGTTCAGTGCCTTTCTTGGTTTCAATTCTTTTAATTCCATCTACTATTTTATATTCTTTTTTTCAGTCCTAAGATATTTTTTTTGGTCGGTCTGATGTTGTTGGTACTGTCGTCATAGCATTTGGCATAACTCACTTATCTGCACTGCTTTATTTCGCTCCCCATCCTAATCTGGGTGGTTTTTAGAAGTAAAATTGCCTTTCATTTTAAACGAAATTATCGTATTTTTTCACAAATCATCAAAAGGACTCCGTATTTTTTGAATACTGTGATTACTGACATGCGTGTAAATCTCCGTAGCCTTATACTCAGTCATTGTTTACAGCCTACAATACCGAATCAATTTTAACGCACACTGCAATACGCAAGATTGCTTTACATAAATGTGAAAAACAATGATTTAATGTGTATTATTGCATGTCGCGATATTGTCTGCTATAAAAACACAAACCCAACATATGAATGCACATAAAGCCAAAGGTATAGATCAGCAGCAGCTATTTTATCTGGATTGTGCTCTACTATAAATTTCGCCCATTTGGATTCATAGATGTAAAAACTACTGTCATGAAAAAAGATTCAAACCAGTTCTGTATTGCCATGTTGATACTTTTGGTCAACTTTCTTTTTTCATGTTCAAAAGAAATGCTTCCAGCACCATTACCCGTGTATCCTGTCGGTACTATCCACTGTCAGGATGATACTACTGAAATAATAGAAGTAATCAATCCCGCAACTGGCAAAACATGGATGGACCGAAACTTGGGTGCGAGTCGGGTGGCAATAAGCAGCACCGACTCCCTGGCTTTTGGTGATCTGTATCAGTGGGGTAGAGGCAGTGATGGTCACCAGTGTCGCAATTCCCCAACAGGAAGAACTTTAAGTAGCTCTGACCAACCAGGACATGGTGACTTTATAGTTAATCAAATTTATCCATCAGATTGGCGCAATCCTCAGCATATTCAATTGTGGCAATGGGTTAACGGGGTTAACAATCCATGTCCTTCTGGTTTCCGATTACCCAGAGCGACGGAGTTGGATCTTGAGCGAATGAGCTGGAGTAGTGACGATGCAGCAGGGGCTTTTGCTTCTCCGCTTAAATTGCCTCAAACAGGCAGACGTAGCGCTAAACATGGCCACCTTACTGAAGTCGGCACCAGCGGACGTTATTGGAGCGGTACGGTCGGTGGTTTGGTTTCTAAAAACCTAATATTCGTCAGTGCCGGTACCAGGGTGGAATCCAATTATCGAGCGGAAGGCCTCTCGGTGCGCTGCATAAAGGATTGAACAAAGTAATCGTCTGCCAACGGCAGAATGGGAAAGAGTATTCATTTGAAATAGAATTTTTGCGAAAAGTATTGCAATCTGACACCTTTCGCAAAAAATCACTTTTATATTAACAGACTAAACATATAATTAAATTGCCTCTTGAACTGAGACAAATCAAGCTAACAGGGAGATGAAACTCTCCTTTGACTTAATTCAAACAGGCCATCGAATCCTTAATTGATGTTACAGTAAAATTTGCATTAAAGAGGCTGACTAACCAGGGGAAGGTTTTTCTGTTCTGTAGGGATATTAATAATAATTCCTCCCGAATATTTTTCTAAATCTATTCTTTTTTCCTCCAAGTATACAAACCCTTTCATGCAGCACTTGCAGAGAATGTTATATTAAACACTTTAAATGCCACAAATACAGTACAATTGAAAAATAAGCCGTATCTTTGTGGTGTCAGGCTATAATAATGCGATTTTTTCGTAGAAGGCCATTGGTAATTTTATTTAATTGATTCCTCTTTTCATCAGGTACTTCAGCATGACGTTATTTCGGGCCATCCTGCGGCATTTGTTAAGTAAGCAGGGATAAAAACAAACAACAACGTGATTACTTTTCAAGAAATGGGTCTTTCCACCGAATTGATGGAAGCCCTGGAAACCATGGGTTTTGCTCAACCCACCCCTATTCAGGAAAAAGTTATTCCTGCTATGCTGGAAAACGATTCCGACGTTATCGGCTTAGCCCAAACTGGTACTGGTAAAACAGCCGCTTTCGGTATTCCAGTGATCGAGCGCACTGAACTGCGCGATGCCTACCCTCAGGTGCTGGTCCTTTGCCCTACCCGGGAACTGTGTCTACAGATTACAGAAGACCTAAATGCCATAGGAAAGTTCAAAAAAGGGCTGCGCATAGTGCCTATCTATGGAGGTGCAAGTATTGTAACCCAAATGCAACAGCTCAAGGGCGGTGCTCATATCATTGTAGCTACACCAGGTCGGATGATTGATATGCTGGAGCGCAAAAAAGTAGATATCAGCCGCATACACTCTGTGGTACTGGATGAGGCAGACGAAATGCTCAATATGGGTTTCAGAGAAGACCTCGCTACCATCCTGGCTACCACGCCGGATACCAAGCGCACCCTGATGTTTTCAGCCACCATGTCCAAAGAAGTAGCTACTATAGCCTCTACCTACATGCAGGATCCAATGGAAATAACCGTAGGCAGGCGTAATGAGGGTGCTCAAAATGTGGAGCATTGGTATTACATGGTTAGTAGCCAGCATCGATATGAGGCACTCAAGCGTATTTTGGATGTTCATCCAGGTATTTATGGTATTGTGTTTTGCCGCACCCGACAAGAGACCAAAGATATTGCAGACAAACTTATCAAGGATGGCTATAATGCCGATGCCTTGCACGGCGATTTGTCACAAGCGCAGCGAGATAGTGTAATGGGACGATTCAGACAGCATAGTCTGCAGGTTTTGGTAGCCACCGATGTAGCCGCCAGAGGTATTGATGTGGATGATATCACACATGTAATCAATTTTAACCTTCCGGATGAAACAGAGGTGTATACCCACCGCAGCGGACGTACCGGAAGAGCAGGTAAAAAGGGAACCTCTATTGTTATCATTCATAGCAAAGAGCAATATAAAATCAAACATATAGAAAAGCTTATTAACCGCAAAATGGAGCATAAGCTTATCCCATCTGCCAAGGAGATTTGTGAAAAACAGCTGTTTACTTTCCTCGATAAGTATGAACATATGGCTGAGCCGAATCCGGAAATTCAGCCTTATTTGCAGTCCATATTTAAAAAATTGAATTGGATGAGCAAGGAGGATCTCATTCAAAGGATGGTTTCGCTCGAGTTTAGCAGATTGCTGGATTATTATAAAAACGCTCCAGATCTTAACGTATCGCAAAAACAAGAGCATAAAGAGCGCAAAGAAGGCCGCAGTCGTCGCGAATTTGTACGTCTATTCATTAATGTGGGTAGTATGGACAGGGTAAACAAACCAGAACTTATAGGTATTATAAATGAGGCAACCGGTGATCGTACCATTGAAATCGGTAAGATAGAATTGATGCCCAAATTTTCTTTCTTTGAAGTAGCAGATGATCAGGCGAATCGGGTTAAAGATGCCTTTAAAAATGCCATGTTGGAAGACCGCCGGCTATTGGTTGAGTTTGCTCAGGAAAAAAAGGGATTCGGCGCACCAAAAGGTGGGTTTGACAGAAAAGAAAAACCAAAGCAGAAATGGGGCGGATTTGAATCGAAAAAAGGTAAAGGTGGCAGCGGAAAATCGAGTTTTCCAAAATCAGGTTCCGGCAGATCTGGTAAAAAGCACTTTGTGTCTTAATAAACGATCGATTACAAACCCTTATTCTCGAGTAGTCTGAGGATTTACATTAACTGAATCAGCCAACACATTTGGCGTGATTCCAGGTTGTTGTGAAATGCCGAAAAATCTGGCGCGGGTGGGATAAATCACCCTTTGGTTATGCTCGCAAAAAGGGTTGTGCTTACGTGAAAGCATGGATAGGAGTAATACTCCTAAAAAAAGCCATTTCCATTGTTTGTAGGTATTGAAGAATTGGATTTTTCTCATCTCGACCGGGTTGCCATGATCGAATCTGGATTGAATAACCATAGGGTGTCCTCAACCTGTTTATAGTTTTTGATCCTTTGGAGTGATTGCATCAATTGCAAGGCATATTCGCTGTCACAGCAGGCTTCAGTACAGGTTTGTACATCGATCTTTATGCTGTGTTGACCTATATTGACTTTGCCTCCACAGAGATTGATATCTAGTCTTAAACTGGCATTGCCCGATGAGGTAAAGGTCATCTCATACCAAGGTTTTACTCCGGTCCTCCATACAGTATCGCTTGAAAGCTTCAAGCGTTCTATCTTCCAGGATTGTCCAAGAATCAGCTGATCTGAATGCCTGTTGCAACCTGCAATAACAAGGCCGAGTAAGACAATTTGTAAGATATGGCGCATGTTGGGCGGTTTTACCTTTTTTGCAAGGATACTATGACAGACTTGGAAATAGGCGTTTTACTGGTGTGGGCGTACTGGTCATAAG
>CAYUZA010000217.1:0-4418 GCA_964449535.1 uncultured Saprospiraceae bacterium | reverse complement strand
CCAGTGAACGTTTTTTAAACCACTTCGGTTTGAAAAGCATAGCTGACCTGCCAAAACTAAAAGAGTTTGTTCAACCTAAAGAGGTTATCGGTAATCCTGATGCTTCTTTAGAGAACTAAACGAATAAAATTTTTGTTCTTTATATATGGACTTTACCGAAAAACCTCTGGTTAATCGTGTGGCCAATAGTGGCTTGATAACGCTTAAGCCTGAAGAATGGTGGCCGCAACATTCTATAGTAGAGCTGGATATTGCCCCCTTTTTATTTAAAGGGCTACTTTTAAAAGAGAATGAATTTAGGCAATTTGTCAAGGATATTTCGTGGCATGAATACCAAGATGTTATATTGTGCGTTCATTGTTCTACCAATGCTATAATTCCTTTATGGGCCTACATGTTGCTAGGGGCCTCTGCACAGCCTTTTGTGGTTGATTTTTTTGTAGGTGATTCTGACGATTATATCAAGAAACATTATGCCACTGTTATACGGAATTTGGATTTGGGCGCGTATTTGGGAAAAAAAGTAGTTGTGAAGGGATGTGGTGAACGCGTTATACCACAGTCGGTTTATGCTGACTTAGGTTTTCGCTTAAGTGGAGTAGTTCAAAGTTTGATGTTTGGTGAGGCCTGCTCGACGGTGCCTATTTACAAGAAAAAGTAGTAATGAGAGCTCATATTAAAAACAAAATCACCGCTTATACAGCTGTTTTATTCAGTTTTTTTGCAATCTCCATATTTAGTTCTGTTGTTTTGACTGATGCTGCAAAGGACAATGAAGATATATATTTGGCTCAAAGGGTTCAATCTGTTAATTTAAATAGAACTTTTTCATTTGCAGGAGAAAGTCTGCCATCTGATAATTTTGACGTCATGGAGCGGCTGGACCGCGAACTTATGGTTAATGCATATAGTCATGCTAACACAATCATGAACATTAAGCATTCACTCCGTTATTTTCCTATGTTTGAGCGAATTTTGGCAGCCCATGGAATACCTGATGACTTTAAATATTTGGCTGTGGCTGAAAGTAATTTCCGATTTGGAACTTCAAGTGCCGGAGCCAAGGGAATCTGGCAATTTATGCCAGCAACAGCAAAAGGTTTCGGGCTTGAGGTTACTGATGAGGTCGACGAACGCCTCCACGTAGAAAAATCTACTGAAGCCGCCTGCAAATTGCTTCAAAATTATTATAAGAGGTTTGGTACCTGGACCCTTGCTGCCACTGCGTATAATTTTGGAGAAACCCGCATGGCGAGGGAGCTGGAATCTCAAAATGCTGACAATTTCTTTGACCTCAACCTAAATTCTGAAACTTCTCGTTATTTGTTTCGTATTGTGGCCATAAAAGAAATCATGCTCCACCCAAAATCATATGGTTTTTTGGTTGAAGAGGAGGATTATTACCAACCCTTAAATGATTATAAAGTACTGGAAATCAACAGTACAATACCTAACTTGAAAAAATTTGCCGCTGAACAGGGTGTTTCATACCGTATGTTTAAACTCTATAATCCATGGCTTATGGGTGAACGCCTTACTGTGAAACCTGGCAAGACATATAGTATAAAATTGCCTGTTTAAATTGTACTGATCCTCATACGATTTGATCTCGATTGTATAAAGCCAAATGCCGACTTGCGAACGTTTTACTAATTACCGCAACCAATTCTCATTTTTGGATAATCTTTCGGCTATTCGATTTTGTTGTTTTCTCGCGATTTTTTCATTTGATTTTATCATGTTCAGCGCGAACAGACTAAAATCCAGTCAAAAAATGTTTGCATAAATATATTGCACCGATTGTAATTCTATTCCTTCATTTTAATATCCTTAAAATTAATATAGCTGATTATTTATTATCGCCTGACGCTGCATTTACAAGTTAAATCTATGTGTGCTATTAATAAATTGCTGTCAAACTAAGAATTGATTTGTTTTCATTCAGTTTTTTCTAATCATAAAACCCGTTGCTGGTATTTACCTTTATCTTTGTTTTTTTGAGTTTAAGTATAATAAAATTTATGTCTCCAATTGAACCCACTGTATTTATTGCTCTGGAAGGTATAGATGGAAGTGGAAAAAGTACTCAGACCGCACTACTTGCTCAGCGTATGGTGGAGGCGGGTTTTAAGGTGCACCGCACATTTGAACCCACTGATAACCCCATAGGGAGCATGATAAGGCGCATATTCAGTCATCAGATGGAGGCTGATCAGCGGACTATTGCAGGTCTTTTTGTTGCAGATCGATTACACCACCTACTCTGCCCGGATACAGGAATCTTGCGGTACCTTTCAGAAGGTGTTTCGGTTATTACGGACAGATATTATTTTTCTTCCTATGCATATCATGGAGTGCATACGGATATGGAGTGGGTTATCCAGTCTAATTCCATGAGTGCTAGTTTGTTGCGCCCCCATTTGAATATATTCATTGATGTACCTCCTGAAGTTTCGATGGAGCGCATGAGTGCGTCCAGGGAATCTATGGAGATGTATGAAACCTTGGACAATCTTAAAAAGGTGCGTGACAAATACTTTGAAGCATTTGAGCGCATTGGCAATGCTGAGCATGTTGTTATTATAAAAGGAGAGGATGATCCAAATCAGATTAGTAAAAACATTTGGGATGTTGTCAAACCATTATTACCATTTCCGGTGTTAAAAGATTAGAATTAACTTTTTAATGAAATTACATCTCATATTTAATTAAAAATATAGCATGAGCAAAAATCACCATAATATAGTCTCTGGATCAACCCATTTTTTAATTAATTCAATGTTAGGCTATCGGCCTTTCTGGATGCTTTGCTTCTTAGTAGCAATATCATTTAATGTATATGGACAAACCTATCAGCGTATGATGGCTGATGGCAAGTATTCAGTTCAAGAGGTTATTGACAGTGCTAATGCCTATTTTGCTGGTAGGGATACCGGAAAAGGAAGCGGGTATACGCCTTTCAAACGATGGGAGTATATGGCTACTCGACTGATGAATGAACAAGGATTTTTGCCTGATCATGATTATTTTTTGAAGCAGCTGGAAGCTTTTCAAACGATGAATCTCGCCTCCAGAGAAGGTAGCTTTACATTGGGTGAGTCTTGGGAGGATATGGGTCCAACTTATTGGAATGCCACCAGCAGTTGGAATCCAGGTGTAGGGCGACTTACAGGGTTTACAGTTGATCCTGACGATCCAATGCACATTATTGTCGGTGCTCAGACGGGTGGTGTTTGGAAAACAAAAAATGGTGGCCAAACGTGGACTCCCTTATGTGATTACTTCTCTAATATGGCAGTATATGCTACTGCTATGCACCCAAGCATAAAAAATGTATATTTTTTCGGATCTGATGGCGGTCGAATATACCGATCTGATGATGGGGGCTCCACATGGCAAAAACTAGGTGTGGCCGGCAATTCATTAATTAATAAAATTGTTCTCGATCCTAGCAACCCAAATATTATGTATGTAAGCTCCCAGTGGTCCGGGATTTATAGAAGTGAAGATGCTGGTCGAGTCTGGCAAAAGATAGCTAATGACGATGCTGGATTTGATATCGTATTCCATCCTACTGACAAAGGTGTGGTATATGCTGCTGGAAGCGGTTTTCATAAATCAAAAGATGGAGGGAAGAGTTTTACATCTGTTTTGCCGCTGCAGGCTCTAACTATAATGGAACCGGCTAATTTAGCAGGCAATTATTTGGCTTTGGATAATAGTTTCAGTCCAGGTAGGGTTCTATTGCCTCCAGCCAGTAATCCAATACAAGCTAAGTTGGTGGCATATGAAGATGTCGACGGAGACGGCAGTACTGCTTGTGTGTCCCCGGCCAATGCGGCTGCAATGGAAGGTAACATAGTGATTGTGTGGCGAGGAGGATGCACATTTGCTCAAAAGGTGCTTCGCGCACAGGCAGCTGGAGCTGTAGCGGTCATAATTGCTAATAATTTACCGTCCAATTTTTCAATGGGGGGTGGCGATGCTGGAATTGCTATACCTGCAGTAAGCATTAGTCGTGAACTAGGTGAACAACTATTTGCCGCCCTTGCAGCCGAGGAGAATGTAATAGCTGTCCTTAATGAACCCGCAGAAGATTTATTTTCCTCTGGTCCTAAGATGATTGGTGTGAGTGCCCAGGATCCTGATAGGGTGTACCTTTTGGAAGCAAATGGTGGAATGTTTGGAGCATTATATAGAAGTGATGATGCTGGAGTGTCATTTTCCAAACTGGATCATACCGGAAAAAACTATTTTGGTTATAGCACTGTGGCTGATGATGATAGGGGGCAAGCTCCCCGTGATATGGCTATTGCGGTTAATCCACGTAATGCGGATGAAGTGCACATTGCGGGCATTCTGACTTGGGTGTCTTTTGATGGAGGCTTAGAATTTCAAGCGACTTCAGACTGGATACC
>CAYUZA010000216.1:0-4495 GCA_964449535.1 uncultured Saprospiraceae bacterium | reverse complement strand
AATCCACGCTGGCGTGGAACCAGACCCAGCTACAGGGGCTATAATGACACCCATCTATCAAACATCTACGTATGTACAAGAAGCTCCAGGAGTTCATAAAGGATTTGAATATGCACGGACTCAAAATCCTACCAGATTGGCATTGGAAAAGAATCTTGCGGCATTAGAAAATGGAGTAGATGCGATATGCTTTGGAAGTGGTTTAGCTGCTATGGATGCCATTTTAAAGCTATTAAAACCAGGGGATGAAATAATATCAACCAATGATTTGTATGGTGGATCCTATCGTTTAATGGTTCGGATTTATGAAAAATTTGGTTTAAAAGCACATTTTGTGGACATGAGCAATCCCGAAGAGGTAGCTGCAAAAATAAGCGACAAAACAAGGCTCATATGGATAGAGACCCCAACAAATCCACTTCTGAGGATAATAGATATTCAAAAAATATGTGCGTTGGCTTATCCTGAAGGAATTATAGTGTGTGTTGACAACACATTTGCCTCTCCGTATTTACAAAAACCATTAGACTTAGGTGCAGATTTGGTACTCCATTCTGCTACAAAATATTTGGGTGGCCATTCTGATACCATATTAGGCGCAGTGATTGCATCGACACAGGAATTAGCAAACGAACTACATTTTATACAAAATGCATCAGGCGCTGTACCTGGCCCTATGGACTGCTTTTTAGTGCTTCGTGGGATAAAAACACTTCATGTTAGAGTTAAAGAAGCTTGCAAAAGCGCCAAAAAAATTGCCAATTATCTTCGAAATCATCCTGCAATAGCTAATGTGTACTATCCAGGATTTGCAGACCACCCAGGACATGAAATCGCTAGCAAACAAATGAAACGATTTGGAGCCATGGTATCATTTGATTTAAAGGTAGATACCATTGAAAATGCTAATTTAGTACTTAGCAATTGTCATTATTTTAGTCTGGCAGAGTCTTTAGGTGGCGTCGAATCGTTAATTGGACACCCCGCATCTATGACGCATGCTTCCATTCCGCGGGAAAATAGAATTAAAAATGGTCTTACCGATTCATTAATACGCCTAAGTATTGGTATTGAAGATGTTGATGACTTGCTAGCAGATTTAGATAAGGCGCTCAAGAAAATTAAAACATCATAAGCTTCAAATGCAAAAAGCTTGTCGTAATATATTCGATCACTTTTTTAAAATTTAGTCTATAGGTTATATTTTTGCGTAACAACCGAAATAATTAAAGCGCAATGACTATGGAAAAAGGATCAGGTATTCGTACCTGGGCTGCAGAGGATCAACCCCGTTACAAGTTTGCAGCTAAAGGCAAAAAATCACTAAGTGATGTAGAATTACTAGCCATATTAATAGCTAGTGGAAATGTGCAAGAGTCTGCGCTGGATCTAGCTAGGCGAATTCTTACCTCTCACAACAACAACCTAGACACCTTAGCCAAACTATCGGTTGGTGATTTTGTGAATCAATTTAAAGGAATAGGAGAGGCAAAAGCAACTAAAATTTTGGCTGCTCTTGAATTGGGAAATAGACGTAGAAATAAAGAAACCTCTAAAGAATTTAAAATTACCGATTCCGCTTCAGCTTTTACGCATTTATATCCCCAACTTTGTGATCTCGATGTTGAAATTTTTTACGTTTTATATTTAAACCGAGCCAACCACATTGTAAAACAGAAGCAAATGAGCCAGGGAGGAATACACGCAACCGTTGTAGATGTTAGGGTAATACTTCGAGAAGCTCTTTTGTCACAGGCAACAAGCATCATTATTAGCCACAATCACCCTTCAGGAAGATTAGAACCATCAGCTCAGGATATTGCTTTAACAAAGGATCTCAAAAACGCTGCGCAAACTTTAGATATTAACCTTATGGATCATCTGATAATAGCAGGCAGAAATTATTATTCCTTTGCAGACCAAGGTAAATTATGAATAAGAAAAAAATGCAACCATTTACCAACGTTTTGCATCTAATTACAGTTAATTATATTGATACTTTCTCATCGAAACCATAAATTAATTCATATGAAACGTTTGAATTTTACACTAGTATTGATCTTAACGGTAGGTTTATCATCACTTTGGGCGCAAACTCAACAGCCTAATGTCCAAACCGCAGCCAAATGGTTGTACAAAAAAGCTATTCAATCCACAAAAAATAGCACAAGTTCCGGATGGAGAAGCCAGTTTATTAACCAACCAGATAGTATAACTTTTGCGTTTTGGGAAGTAGACAAGCAAACCGCACAGACAGAGTTACAAGCTGGCATAAAGTGGAAAACACTTAATGGATCAGTAGTTATTGACCAAGAAATCATATACCAGGAAGGTGCAGCCTTTGCTTTAACATACTCCTACAACAATCAGAACCAAATCACGGGAGGACAAGTTCGGTTATTTTTGGGACCTTTACCTATCCCAGCTGGCTCATTAATTATAAATAGAGATAGTAAAGGTAATATCACGCGCGCAGGACTTGAATTAAATGTATTAGGGGAGATGATAACACAAGGAGATTCAAGTAAAATTATTTATAATTCTGAAAATCGAATAGCCGCGGTTACTAGATATTCTTACGATGAAGAAAATGAAAATGGCCCCGGTTGGTATTTGCTGGATCGCCATGAAAATTTGGAATATTGCCAAGATGGGACACTTTGTTCAATGGTCCGTATTTTCAATGATGAACAAGGATTAGAATATATTGAAAACTACTCCTCCATGGAATGGTATGATAATGCTGACACAAAGTATTTAGAATCCCTTCTTCCGGGTTTGGGTGAGTATGCGCCAAGATTACCCTTTGCTTTTTTTCCAGCGGATCCAATAAATGAAGCTCTAGGTGAACCAATAGCATATGTATATGAAGTATCCAACTCACCAGGCTTTATTTATCGTAGAACTAATTATCCTTATAATGACGGAGAAAAAGACTGGCTGTGTACCTCACTAACTGTTGAACTTGAAGGGCAGGATCCAATCGGTTTATCAGACTACCGTTGTTATTCCTTTGATCAGAATGGTAAGTTAATTCTTCAAAATGTTTACGAAGACGAGGATTTACAGATTTTAGTAAACGCATATACATACAGCTACAATGATTACGGCTACATGTCTAATTCTAACGTTTCAAATGGTATGACAAGTTATACTGAGGAATACGTATTCGAAATAGATAATGATAATAGATTGCGGAAGATAGATTTTACATCCTCTTTTAATCCTGAATTCGGAGAACCGGCTCTTTCAGGTAGTATTAATGAATTTTTCTACAAGCAAGGAACAGCCGTTATAAACAGTCAAATCTTAAATGTTTTTGAAGCTTTTCCGAACCCAGCAGATCAAGCATTATTTGTAGCCATTCAAACTCAAAAAGAATTAGTCAATAAAGACTTAGAACTTCGAATTCGTTCTTTAAAAGGAGATGTTGTTTATAGTCAATCTTATTTTATTAATAACCAACAAGTCATAGAATTGCCAGTATCAAATTTACCGGCATCCTTGTATATGCTGGAATGTTTCGATGCATCAGGAAATCATCTAGCGTCGGTGAAATTCTTAAAAAAATAATGACATAGGTCAAAAAAAACCGGGACATATGTATTTCCGGTTTTTTGATCATACAACCTGTTTGGAATCAGAAAAGGTAAAAAGGAAATAAAAAAGGGAGCCAATGGCTCCCTCCTTATAATGTTCATGAGAAACTACTACAATTAGTATCTTCTGCGATTGTTATCATTGAATGACCTCTTTGGTCTTTCTTCTCTAGGTCTAGCCTCATTTACTACGAGACTTCTGTCTTTGAATTCAAACTGATTCAAACTCTTGATAGCTTCATGTCCTGCAGCTTCATCTTCCATCTCTACGAAAGCGAAACCTTTAGATCTTCCTGTGTCGCGGTCCATCATAATCTTAACAGAAACAACACTTCCAAAATTGGAGAATAGGGCGTCCAGCTCTTCTTGTCTGGTTTGGTAATTCAGGTTACCTACATAAATGTTCATAAATAGAAAAAATTATTAAATAAAAAAATACAAAAAGCAATTAAAAGGATAACTTAAAGGAAACCTGAATTGTATTAACGCGTACAGATGAACCAATTATAACTATCTAACCCAAAGATACTTTTTAATTATGAATCCACCAAATCTTTAATTGAATTTCTTCATAAAACATTGACAGAAAACAATTTTATTGCCAAATTTCTGAATAATCATAAAAAATCTTTTCAGTCATACATGAGAAAATGGTTTAAACAGCGTAGTGACGTATCAAATTAATTTTTATTTCTGGATAAGTAAATGCCAAACAAAATAACTGCCATACCAATAAATTGAATGGTATGAACAGCTTCCCCATCAGCAAAAGCTAACATTAACGCCATACAAGGAATGATATAACTTACGGTAGATGAAAAAACTACACCTTCTCTTTTAATTAATTGAAAGAAAAGAATCGTGGCAAGAAAAGTGCCAAGGAATGATAGGGATAA
>CAYUZA010000215.1:0-4536 GCA_964449535.1 uncultured Saprospiraceae bacterium | reverse complement strand
TGATGTCTTGCCATATCATTCCATGTACAGCAGGTAGTGATTTGAGGATACGTTTGCAAGTATCACAGGTGCTCAAAAACCATCCCTTTCGCATATGATTTTATTTTATAAAACAACTCAATAAGTAAAAAAGGTTTACAAGTATAGATACTGCTACCGATTTTGTCCTAAAAAAAAGAAGCAACCGTCGAATTTAGGTACATTTGTAAAGAAAAGCAGCGCATAAATGACTTTATCGGCAAGCGAACTTATCCTTAACCCTGATGGCAGCATTTACCATTTATCACTGCGGCCAGAAGAATTAGCAGACATTGTTATTACAGTAGGCGATCCCGATCGGGTATCTAGGGTAAGCCGACATTTTGACCATCTGGAATGTCAAAGAAAGCACAGGGAATTTGTAAGCCATACCGGCAGAATAGGTAAGCGGCGAATAACAGTTATCAGCACAGGTATAGGGCCGGATAATATTGATATTGTGCTGAATGAATTGGATGCATTAGCCAATATTGATTTTGACCGAAAAGCCATAAAAGAGCAGTCTAAGAAGTTGAGGATAATCAGAATAGGAACCAGCGGATGCCTTCAGGAAAAAATACACGTGGGAACCAGTCTTATTAGCGAATACGGACTAGGTTTAGATAATACACTATGGTTTTATAATGACTTTTCATCTTCAAAACCCGATATGCTCGACAGTTTGAAATCATTGCCTGGAATGTCCGGACTAAATCCATATTTATGCGAATCTCCCGGAAATCTAAAGTCCTACATCGGAAAAAATATAGAACGTGGCATTACCCTCACTAGTCCTGGATTTTATGGTCCGCAAGGAAGACAATTAAAACTACGGTCGGTATTACACCATAAACTAGAAGCATGGACATTTTGGGAATATGGCGGATGGAATATTACAAATTTTGAAATGGAAACCGCAGCCCTATATGGTCTGGCAGCTTTATTAGGCCATGAAGCGGTATCGGTCAATGCTTTAATTGCCAATAGGGCTACCGGAAAATTTGACCCTAATCCGAGAAAAACAGTTGATACCTTAATAGAAAAGACCCTTGCTGACATTGAAAATCTCCCATAAATCATATATGTCCACTGAAATTGACGAAATCTTATACTACGAAGGCGAAAATCCTGAAAATTGGTTTCAGGCAATCGTCCCTCCTATATTTCAAACCAGCAATTTTCACTTGCGCAATGTAGCTGAATTTAGGGAAAAGATTCAGGATGAGATGTCCCATTACCTTTACACACGAGGAAATAATCCGACGGTACATATTTTACGCCAAAAAATAGCTGCACTGGAGGGCATGGAGGATGCTCTCATATTTTCCAGCGGCAGTGCCGCCATGTCGGCCGCTATAGCATCGCTGATTAAACAAGGAGACCATATCTTATGTGTTTCCAAACCTTATACATGGACTAGAAAATTTTTAGAACAATGGTTACCACGTTTTGGGGTAGAAACGAGCTGGTTTGACGGAACACAATTGGAAGATGTAAAACAAAAAATAAAGCCTAATACAAGGCTTATCGTATTAGAATCACCCAACAGCCTCACTTTTGAGTTACAAGACCTCAATGCAATAGCCAATATAGCCCGCGATCAGGGTATTTTTACCGTTTTGGACAATAGTTATGCCACTCCACTGTATCAGCAGGCAGGTCCATTGGGGATAGATCTGTCGGTACATTCTGCCACTAAGTACCTTAATGGCCATAGTGACGTAGTCGCTGGGGTTGTTGCAGGATCAAAAAAACTTATCAAACAGATGTTTTCGCAGGAATATATGATGTGGGGTGCCATCTGTAGCCCATACGAAGCATCCATGATTTTGCGAGGGCTACGCACATTGCCTATCAGGCTGCAAAGATCAAGTGAAACGGCTCTTTTTCTTGCACATAAACTTGAACAGCACCCAAAAGTTCAGTCCGTGCTGCACCCTCACTTACCTTCATTTCCTCAGTATGAATTGGCCAAGCAACAAATGAAAGGCTGTGGTGGTCTGTTTAGCATTTTACTCAAAACTACTGAGGAATCGACTTTGATTAAATTTTCAGACGCTTTGAGCAGATTCAAAATGGCAGCGTCTTGGGGCGGATACGAATCTTTGCAGATGCCCATGGTAGCTTTTGCTTCATATAATAATTCCCAACTGCCTATGCAGCTGGTCAGACTATATGCTGGGCTGGAAGATCCAGATTTTCTCTGGCAAGATTTGGAGCAAGCCCTTGAAAAAATTTAAATCGGATTGGATATATTATGAGGTGGCAAAACATACAAAAATGGAATTTCAGGAAGGCAATGAAGTTGCTGATGACCATTTTTGTATACATTATTTTATCTCAAATAATCGCTGTAATAGCCTTGCGTTGGATTCCCGTGTATGTTACCCCATTAATGATCATTCGCGAAATTGAAAAAACAGGCACCGAAAAATCATTCGGATTTACAAAAAAATGGAAACCTTTAGATCAGATTTCTGACCATCTTAAAGTGGCTGTGATTTGCGCAGAAGATCAACGTTTTTTTGACCATTGGGGATTCGATCTCAAGGCAATAGAAAAAGCTATCGACTACAATGCAAAACAGCAAAAAAGAGGCAAGAAAAAACAACGCGGTGCTTCTACTATCTCCCAACAGACCGCCAAAAATGTATTTCTTTGGCCAAAGCGTTCTTGGCTGCGCAAAGGACTGGAGGTATGGTTTACCCTTTTGATTGAAGTTTTCTGGAGTAAAGAACGCATACTTGAGGTCTACCTGAATGTTATTGAAACAGGAGATAGCGTGTATGGTGTAGAAGCAGCAGCACAAAAGTATTGGAATAAGCCAGCTGCAAAGCTATCAGCGGAAAAATCGGCCCTGGTTGCAGCCGTACTTCCCTCCCCCCTTCGATATTCCGCAAAAAAACCAGGGCCCTATATTCAGAATCGACAGCAATGGATCTTAAAGCAAATGCGGTACAACTCACCACTATATAAAAAAGTAACCAAAGAATAAAAAAAGAGCGCCAGACAAATGTGAGACGCTCTTTTTTTTTGAATGGGTAATGGATATCAAACTATGGGAATATACCCAAAGACAGATAATCACTGGCTATTTTATCTAACGCACTTACAAATGCAGCTGTCCGCATATCTTTGATAGCTTTTTTGCGTTTGTATACCTCACTGATCTGTTGATACGCTGTAACCATCGTTTCTTCGAGACCTGAACGCACTAAGTCAATTTCATCGGCACCACGAGTCAAAAGTACTTTCTCCTGAGCTCCGATACGTTTGCCCGTCATCTCTTCTACTGTGGTAACCAAGTTTTGGTAGGTATTGCTATTAAAACGCTTCTCCATTCTTCCAAAACGCATATGAGACAAGTTTTTCAGCCATTCAAAGTAAGAAACGGTCACACCACCTGCGTTCAAATACATATCCGGAAGGATTACAATGCCTTTTTTGAGCAAAATTTCCTCAGCATCTGCCATAATTGGACCGTTGGCAGCTTCTCCGATTACTTTGGCTTTTATCTTATGGGCATTTCCCGCATGAATTACATTTTCAAGGGCAGCTGGAATTAAAATATCACATTCTAATTCCAGGGCATCACTGCTGTTTTTCAACGCTTTAGTGCCTGGAAATCCAATAATAGAACCCGTCTCCTTACGGAATTTAAGCAATGCATTAATATCAATACCATCAGGATTCATAACAGCACCCTCCACTTCAGCTACGGCAATAATCTTTACATCACCTTCGTTTTGAGATATCATTCCTGCAAAACTACCCACATTACCTAAACCTTGAATGACCATTGTTTTACCTGCTATGCCTTGAGTAAGACCCACAGATTTGTAATCCAGATTCATAAATTCCCGCAAACCATAAAAAACACCGCGTCCTGTGGCTTCTTCACGCCCGCGAATTCCGTTTTGTGACACTGGTTTTCCTGTTACGCATGCAGCACCGTCAATATCTCCATGCTTCATAGAAGTATACGTATCAACGATCCATGCCATTTCACGGGCACCCGTTCCGTAATCGGGAGCTGGCACATCAATACCAGGGCCTATGAAATTCTTGCGTATCAATTCTGCCGTATACCTGCGTGTAATATTTTCCAACTGCTTTGGATTGTAATCTTTAGGATTGATTCGAATCCCTCCTTTAGCACCACCAAAAGGCACATCCACAATTGCGCATTTATAGGTCATCAATGCTGCAAGGGCCATTACTTCATCCTGATTAACATGCATGCTATACCGTATACCCCCTTTGGTAGGAAGACGGTGATGACTGTGCTGTACGCGATAGGCCTCAATAACCTGATACTCATTTCCGATTTTAACCGGAAAACGCATCTGGTAAACGGCATTGCAAACCTTGATTTGCTCTAGAAGCCCCTTGGGCAAACCAGTATGTACAGCGGCTTTATCAAAATTACGCTGCACACTTTCAAAAAAAGTAGGTGTGTTACTCATTGTTTAATCTGTTTTCTAAGCTGTTTAATCTTTTATCTAATCGGTAAATACT
>CAYUZA010000214.1:0-4550 GCA_964449535.1 uncultured Saprospiraceae bacterium | reverse complement strand
CTTATGGTTGTAGCCCATAATTTCCCGGCCATTTCGATATCGGAGAGGGAATGGGTACACCACAAAAACGCGCGGTATCGAAGCTGGATAATCAGGCTCAAGTAAGACGCCTAGTCGATATACTTTACCGGCCTGAGTTTTGATACCCACATCCAGATACATATCATGGGGGTCTGATGTGTGAAACTGAAATTTCCGTGGGAAATATTTATTCAGTACTGCCGTCTCCATCTTTAAACGTTGAGGAGTCATATGTGGTTATTTTGGAATTTGAAAAATTAAGTTTATCATTTTTAAAAGCATCTTTCAAAAACTGCATGATCCTATCTGATATGTCATCCGACATTTGCCAGGATATACTTATATAAACGGGTATAGAATAATGAGTGAGCTTAGGTGGTATTTGTGGAAATCCTTTTGGAAAAGATAGGCGATAGTGACGCGAATAATTCGTAAAACTTATAAATACAGTCCCTTCTTCATTGTCCATATGCAATTGAACATTGGAGTAATATTTTACCATATTATCATAAATATTCTTCATCACTATTTGATTCTGCCAACTTCTCAACCAATATCCATGAGCAAAAGCAGGTTTTTTTATTATATGCTCATGCAAGGTTGTTGTAGAAAGATTCCCTAAGGAAGGCCTGGCGGTTAAAGGGGTGTATGTCAGGTGGGGATAATTTGTGACTACAGCTTTCCTTATGGGGCTAAGGCCATTCAAGACTACCCAAGGAGCGTGATGATAATCAGGCGAGGTTGCGGGAGTATACATGTATCCTTGAATGGGGGTACTCTGTTGGTCTATATTGGCAATTAACAACAAAAATCCGGGTATGCGAGAGGAAGATATGGCCCTGTCAACCGTCCATGAATCGTGATCACTTGGTGCGGTCAATGACATTTGGTGGTGACTATGCCATTGGCCAATATGTTGCAGACCGTGGTCATCTCGGAGTACATTACCAATAGTCTTCAGGTATTGTGCATCCTGAAAGAATGTTACGTGGCCATGTTGGGCATCAGGTCCCGGTCCTGAAGCATATTGAATTATTGGATAACCCGAATGTGTCCAAAAACCGAAAAGATCACCGCCAGTTTCCATATTTGGAAAATCCAAAACACATCGAGATATAAAATCCAATTCAGACTTATAGACGATTGCCTTTGAAGTAATCATCTTTTGTTTATCTGATTTCATATGTTTTATTTATTGTATATGAATTGATTACAAATATTAAAAGAAATATATTTAAACTTAAATAGGAATCTCACCAGTTAATACTGCCCGCTTGGGGGATGGTGTATGGCATAGATCAATCTTTTTGATAAGTGAGTCTTGAACGTTGATAAACATACAAGTTTGAATGAAATGTCCTGGGTAAGATTGGCTTAGCACTACACAAGGTCGATTGAGGAGGGTGGGGTGAGTAGCCATAGCAGCATTGATGCGTATTTCATGGGTTTTGTATGCAGCTCTAAGATGGGCAAACTTAGTACTCAAATATTGCAAGAATTGCTTTTTGCCATGAATGGGAGTTACCACCCATTGGGAAACATAAACCATTTTAGGGTGAAGATTGGGTGAGACTTCACCTGAATCCAGGTTGTTCCAACTTTTGGCCAAGCTACGAATGAGTGCCTCTTCTGACGCAAATCGATGGGTAATCATATTGATAGTTTGAGGTATAAATCAAATTTATACTTCAAAAATAGTTGGCATCAAAGCCTCACTGTTAACTATGTAAGGTTACAAACCACGGCACTGGCTTGCTATCAATATCGAATGTCCAAAGCAATAGCATTTGGATGTAAATTTATTTTGAATGGCTCTCCTCTGTTTCCTTCAAGGTAATAGAAATTGGCCATTGGCTCACCCAAGGCTTCTTTCAAGCCTCTATTCAGACGATTCTTATTTACAGAAAAAGTGCCAGGACCTCTAGGGTCGTTATAGGGTCTTACTAATTCTACTATGGTATTTTTTTGGGCAGCGGGGCGTAAGGTTCTGTATATTTCCCACAATTCATCCTTGTGATTTTCCAAATCATTAAGTAAAATGCCTTCTGGATGCCTTAAAAAGAAAACAAATAGGGATTTTGGCAGGTAATCCAATCGAATGATTTTATCACCTATCCTTAAATTTCCCGTGTTATCGACACAAACGGGATCCGGAGACAGGTTGCGGTTAAAGCCTTGTTTGAACAAAACTTGAGAACGTATTCCCTCGAATATTGTCAATACATGATTGACAATTGAATGGGGTACTTCTTTAAGTCGGAGTTTATCTAGACAGGTTGTGCAAATATCGCCTGTCCTCAATTTAAGAATAATCTGCTGCTTATTTTGGCAAAAATCATTTACACAACCGATAGGATCAGTATGAAACAAGTGGTTTTCAAGATCCATAGGATCTAGTTTCATTAGTATTTGTAAAACATTCTCTAATATTTCGTAAGCAATGGGGTAATGTTCCGGAGCTTTGACATACGCTGGCCAATCAGCTGTATGCACAAAGGCATAACCCCGCGGATCACAACTACTAAACCAATGTTCAGGATTGGGGTGTCCTGTAAGTATTACCACTTTATCATCAGAAGGCAAACTATGGGAAATTCTGAACTTGTGACACAAGTCAAATAATTCATCCCAGTCCACCGGATAAAGTTCGCCAATATATTCGGGGAATTCGAGAGATGTATCCAGATCTTCAGTAGTATGAACGATACAAGGCGCCTCCACCCCTTTAAACTGAATAGGCCCATCAAATGATTGCAAAAATTCAATTACACTATAAAAAGCCTGAAGCTCATAATCTGGTGTCCGCAATAGATGGATGGTCATGGGGCAGATAGTTTATAATGAAATTGGATTGTTCATTTTTGCTTTAATGAATATTTATTGTAGCTTTTCGTCATCAAAACCCAACATTACAACGTTCGAATATACTAACTTCTCGCCAGATATACAAGTTCAGGAAGCATAATTAATTTTATGCGCCTATAAATTAGGTTAATTCATTAATATTTATTATATTTGTGATATAGACATCATATTGAATACTAATCAATTTAATTCACTTTATTGATTACATTTTTTATTTTATCATATTTATACTGTTCAATATTTTATTTATCGTAATCACTTGGCATACAGGCAAAAATTAAAGTATATTGACTAACTCTTAAATAATTTTATATTATGACGTATAAAGAAGCAATTCAAATCTTTAATGAATTAAATCCAAACGGCGGAAGCGTTACCGTAAGTACGTTAGGCGGAAGAAGTGCATTCCACGTTCAAAACCACTCAGAGACAAGCTTAAAAGTGATAAATAGTAGTAACAATACCTACGTTATTAATGAAATAATTTGGAAAAAAGTGGCAGATAGAATGAATGATCTGCCTCCTCATGAAAGATTTTATTCGAAAAGATATACCCTAGGTGATGGCCCTGGTTATTGGAAAGACTGTCCGAATAAGGTTTTGGCCGTATATATTCCAGCGATTATACGTGATTTTTTAAAAAAAAACTGAATTTGGCAAATCAAGATTTATTACATGCATGGTGGTGGAGCACACAAGGCCCAAAAAAACAAGGTCCAATAACCATACATACACTTGAAGAAAATCTACTTAAAGCCCGTGAGGCCGGGGTAGTCCACGGAAGAGACGAAAATAACGATTCAATTACAGGTCAAGGATGGAACTATGCCGTCCTGAAATTTTTAATTGAGTATTGTACTTTACCATTTGGATTAACGGATACATTGAAAAAGTGTGCTAAAGATAACAAATATCAATTGTGGAAAATGCACTCTTACGCTGTAATAAGCGTTAATAAGAAGCTTTGAGGGAGCGAAATAGTAGTATATCATCAAAATATTTTGTCAACCCCACTGTTGGTGTGTTTGCTGCATTTGCCTTATAATCCCCCCCTACTCCCCCACCGGATAGGTAGCCTGATAATACGTAGCCAATCGCTGCAGCTCGCTGGTTTTTAGATTCCACATAAAGCTAAGAAACTGCTGTTGGGCAGATGACTGCTCGCGAGGGTTGACCTGCCGGATGTACTTGTTAAATGTAAGTGACTTGCGAGCTTCGGCCAGTGGACTCAAACATCTGCCTATCCAGGCCTTGTGGTAATCCTTGCTTTCTCCTTGCTCATAAAGCATTAGAGCAGCATGCAGCGCAGCTCCGTAATCACCATCAAAGTGCAAGGAAGGTACAATCTCCTTCACCGCCATTTCCTTGAATTTTAAAAAATCACCTTCTGCAACCATCGATTCTTCACCCTCTTGCACCCCAAATCGCTCTGCAACTCGTGCCAATCGCTCTGCTGTCTCCGGGTGGGTTGACATAGAATCCTTGTCTAGACTTTCTTTGTAACGCGAATAATCATAAGCAGATAAATCCTCAATAGCAAGCCATTCCTTGCGAAAAGGTAAATCTGGCGTATTAAAAACCTCTCGGTAAGTACTCTCCGCAATTCCGGTAAATTCAAAACTATCGACAGACAGCATTAGGGCTAGCCCATTGCCTACCGCCTC
>CAYUZA010000213.1:0-4553 GCA_964449535.1 uncultured Saprospiraceae bacterium | reverse complement strand
ATGCCTTCACGTCCAATCTTTTTGTCGCAAGAAAATATGACCAATGGCAAGTTTTTTGTTCCGCAGATATTATAGATTTATTGCAAGCAAATTGTTCGATTCGAATTTTAGAAACCGGTCGAATTAAGTTTGACTATTTCGATGGAACAAAGAAATTCCAAGGAATAATGACGATTGAATATCGGTCGGAGCCACACAAAAAAAGCTTTGTTTTTGGTTCACACGGCGGAGGAGCTGGTGAAAAATTGCGGCAAATTATCGAATCAAGTTTAATTTTTACCGAGGTTCCAATCTGATTTTTTCAAAAAGGAAATCATCAGATAGTTTTTCTATTGCAGAAACGTTGATCGTGTATCTTAACTGAATAATACCCTCATTTAAAGGCCCTATTATTTTAGGGAAACCCGGCAAATTAACATCGTAATCAGATATAGAAACAAGCGAGAATTTTTTCAATCCTTCGTAGGCTTGAAAGGGATTAAAACCATATTGAGTAATCTTAGCCCGGAATTCATCCTTTATTGGGTAATCATTAATGGAATTCATGATTCCATGATACAAATCAAGTAAAGTTCTACCATTGGGTGTTATTGCAATGCCATATCTGCGTAATAAATGTGAATTAAACCCCGCCGCCAGCTGTTCTAAACTGCTGATTTGAATATCGCTTGATAAAGGATTAGTGGAGGCCTTAACCTCAACACATAAATCACCTGAAAAAATGAAATCAACTTTGTTTTTTGTGGGCCCTACCCAAGAAGTTAAGGCCATATTTGCTGAAAATTCCGAAACCAAATTTTCTAGAAACAAAAGCTCACCAAAAAGGCCCAGCTGGAATTTTTTATCTAATTCATTTCTAATGTTTCTTGAAAATTCAACCCATTCATTTGCTAAGTTTTCAATAATATTAAAATCGACTTCGGCTCGAACACTCAATCTTAAGAGCATGAATTCGATCAAAGAACTAAATATAGTTAGATTGTCTGCGGCATGTGGCATTCTAATTACGTAACGCAAATGCTCTGGTTCCGCACAAATTTCAAATCCTCCAAAGGTCCTTAATTGCCTTTCGAATTGACCGATCTTTTTAATAATAACAGCACACTGATTTGAATCATTTAACTTCACGAAATGTATTTCATGATGACGATACTGTACTTTTATCTGAGAACCTGGTTCTAAATTGGTAAAAATTTGCAGCGGACTCATTCTTCCTGTTCATTATTATTATTGAGATAGTCATCCTCATTTTCAAACCCAGCTTCCTTTGCGAGTTCCCTCAAGAGCACACTATTAACATAGGCGATTTTGTGTTTCCTTTCCGCGCCAGTATCGGGAATAATAATTGACCAACCCCAAATAGTAGAACTTGCAAAATCGAAAGCGTTAAGTGGCTCCTCTTCTCCTTCGCATTCAACCCTAGCGTTTATTCTATACATTAACATAAGCGGTCTTTGAGGGAACAATTTTCCGCGCGCAAGTCTAGCTTCATTCCGCGTTCCATACCTCTTATCTAGAAAAGCACTTTCCTCGCCGGGACCCGTTGACAATTGATTGTTTTTAAGCTGCAAATAATCATCCTTTACATCAAAAATCCGTTTCGATGGTTTAATTGAAGCATTTAAGGCAGGTATATTAAAATATTGTTGGCCCTCGCCCTCTACAAGCAAGAAATCAAAATCGACGCACCATTCTTTTAAATGACAGTTGAGAAAATAGAAAGGCATCTTATTGCTTATTTGAGATAAAAATTTGTGAGGGAGCTCAAAATCTGAAATGTATTGCAGCAAATATTTAATTGGTACTGCCTGGTATGCATATTTATCCCTTTTGCCTGGCAGGTATAGATTTTCTCCAAAATTCACTTTTTTTCCTTTGGCTACAATTTGTTCAAAAAACCTGTTCGTTAACTCATCATTGTGTCGTTGTTTTAATTCGTTTGGCCAAATCTTGTTTGTTTCACAAAGACGCCCTTCCATACTCATATCAATTGTCATTCGTTGGGCATTTCGAGCACGGTTAGCGGCAACAACTTGCATTCCAATTTCAGGGTTATATTGTATGTTAAGCCCAAATTCACTAGGAGTTTGCCTTCGTTCATGCATAATTTTTAATTGTGCAATAAGGTCTTCAGTAGCAGCTTGAATTGTCTCAAATCTTAACCGAATTTCGGGTGCAGTGTATAAAGAGATATAATCTGCGAATTGTTTTTTGTGGCCAAACCAGCGTCCCATTTGCATTAATGCATCATACGTTTTCGTTGATCTTAAAAATACAGAAGTAATTAAACCTTCAATCGTAAAACCTCTAGAAAGGGAAAGGCCACCAACGACTATATAATTTAAAGGACGCCTGCCGTCAAAAACGATTTCTCGCTTAGAAGCTGAATGAACATCAATTATGTCAATGCTATTAATGATAGGGACTATAATTTTATTAAATGAATCTAAATCGCAATCAATATAAAAGTCGCCGTCGCTTAAATATTTTTTATATATTTTCTTTAAACTGTCATTTTCGCAATCTTGAATATTGTAATTCCTTATTTGCTGTTGAATTTCTAAGACCTCCTGTAAAAGCAATTGAGCCAATTGGATATGGTGGAAAGTAAAGCGGGAAAGATTAACCATCATGGAAAGGGGGCCGTTATGACCCATGGTTTGCCTAATTTTCACACAACTATAAATAAAATCCTGAAGTGCGTAAAAAACAAAATTTGGCAACTCATTGAATACAGTTTCTCTTTTTATTTTTAGAATATTATCTACTGTGTTTTGGTTTTCTTGTTCAAGTTCAGGTCCATTTAATTTAATCACATTTTTATACCTTTCAATTACAACCTCCTTTACACCCATATAGGTGGAAGGCTTGTCTAAAGTCCATATGAAAGACCTTGGAAATAAATCATAACCATGTTCGGGATTTTGATTTTCAATATCTATTAGAATATTTGCAAAAGGTGTTGCAGTTATTGCCAAATAGGTAGAAACTTGGAACTTATTGAGCATTGCGCGAATAGCTCCATTTATTGCTGAAGGGTCTTCCTCGGCACGTGTATTAACAGAGGCATAGTCGCTTTCATCGTCTATTAATAGAATTGATTTGTTTATCGTACCGGAGCGATTTTGGCTTTGCAACCAAGCATTAATGTTGTTTAGTGCGTTAATGTTTTTTTTAATGACAGCTATTACAGGCACGGCTACGGTTTCGAGGGTATACCCCCCCATCATTTGTCTGGCAATTCTTCTATCGAAATCCAGGTCTGATGTGGTCAAACTTGTGGGCCTTCGCGCGGCATCAAAGTTAATTAACCCTACACCCACATCTGAAACTCCATTCCATCCAATAACGTCTTCAATTACCCTATTTTGGGTTTGTTTGCGCAAAATGTTTGTCGCTCCTGCTAAAATTACAATTAAGTTGTAGCCCGCATCCATTGCGGCATTCGTAATACTAACATAATTGAGCGTTTTCCCAGATTGAACAAATCCGAAAATTAAACCGCGGATAGATTTCTGTTCTTGACGATTCGGTGCCCCGCAAAGATTCAATACTTGCTCTGTGTCTTGGGCTAAAGTATAAAGAACCTGTGGGGGCAGTATTTCTTTTTGTTTGTCGTAAAAACGAGACCAATAAAAAGACTGCGGATTTTCATGCTTAAAGTTTGAATACCAATTTTTATCATAATTTTCGTCGTGTGCAATCAGGCCAACACCCAATTCGTGTTTTATGGCAATTTCTTCCAACAATCGCACCTCTATATTATCCCAATCAAGTTCGCCATGCTCAAGATTGAAAAGACTAATTAATAAGTTAACTGGAGTTGCTTTATAGAGTTCGAATGCTTCAAGCAATTGATCCCGTGTTGGCAAAGTATATTTATCAACAATCAGTTTTTTTATTTGGGCAATTATTTTATCCTCGTTTTCCATATTTTTCAGATATTTTTAAAAATTCACTCTCTGTTATTAAACCATGCTGAAATAGAACATTCGCAGCCGCCCATTTTTTTAAGCCAAAATCTTCTTTGTCAACCTTGTCGATATTCAGGTAGTACACAAGACTATCAATAGGAAGCGATCCTTCGAGTAGGGTAAGGAATTCAGGCGTTGATATTTCGCCTGCAGTTGCTTTATTTACAATAGAATGAGATCTGTCTATGGCAATTTTCACAGTACCACCCTCTTGCTTCAATGTCCATAAATTAGCTATTTCATTAAGGCCAATTTGAGCTCTTTTTTTATATGGTCGGGCTGCAGTCGTAAAAAATATTGTAATCTTTTGTTGTATTTTCCTTCTAAGCTGGTCATCAAGGATATTAATTTGGCTTTTTTTGACCTCTATGTTAAATAATCTGTCAGCATCTTGTTCTATATAAATAGCAAGCCGTTGCAAATCACCAATTTTCTTATTAGTACCTAGACCCTCCCAACCAGACCATGCTATTAGTCTTTTCTTACGGAATAAATATATGCCATCACTCATTCCAATATCAACCATCCCATCGAAGTCCCTTTTCTGATTAATATCAAGTTTTTCGCGATGAGGAACTT
>CAYUZA010000212.1:0-4586 GCA_964449535.1 uncultured Saprospiraceae bacterium | reverse complement strand
ATTATTGGTTCAGGGCCTTCGGGTTATACAGCTGCCATTTATGCCGCTCGAGCAAACATGAATCCTGTTTTATTTACTGGAGAAGAGCCGGGAGGCCAGCTTATGATTACGACAGATGTAGAGAATTATCCCGGATATCCGGATGGAGTACTGGGTCCACAAATGATGGAGGACTTCAGAAAACAAGCGGAGCGCTTCGGTACCGAAATAGTATATGAAAAAATTGTTAAGGTAGATTTTAGCCAGATGATTCACAAGGTATGGACAGAATCGGGGGATGAAATTCAGGCCTATTCTGTAATCATTGCAACCGGTGCAAGTGCCAAATGGTTGAATATTCCCAGCGAACAGCGACTAAAAAATAGAGGTGTTTCTGCCTGTGCAGTCTGCGATGGATTTTTCTTCAGGGGTAAGAATGTTGTATTAGTCGGTGCCGGTGATACAGCTGCCGAAGAGGCCACATACCTTGCTAAATTATGCCCTACGGTACACATGCTCGTCAGAAGGGAAGAAATGCGCGCCTCTAAAATCATGCAGGAAAGAGTTATGAAACAGGAAAATATCATTGTGCATTGGAATACCGAGGTGAAAGAAGTATTTGGGGATGAAAGTGTAAATGGTGTGGCCATTGTCAACAATAAAACAGGAGAAGAACGTACATTAGACGTTGAAGCTCTATTTGTAGCAATTGGACATACACCTAATACTCAAATATTTAAAGATTGGCTGGATATGGATGAGGCAGGGTACTTGATCACAGTTCCGGGAAGCTCGCGTACTAATATTCCTGGCGTGTTTGCAACTGGAGATGCTCAAGACAAAGTATATAGGCAGGCTGTAACCGCAGCAGGTAGTGGCTGTATGGGGGCTCTTGATGCAGAGCGGTATTTAGCAGCCCAAGGTATTGAATAAGCAAAAAAATATACATCTATGGCTACGAAATTTAAACAAGGTGTACTGACAGGAGAAGAGGTTTTTGATCTTTTACAGGATGCTAATAACCAGGGATATGCCATTCCAGCGGTAAATGTGATTGGTACAAACAGTATTAATGCTGTGATGGAAACTGCTGCAAAAGTAAATTCACCGGTGATCATACAATTTTCAAATGGTGGAGCTGCTTTTTATGCGGGCAAAGGCTTGAGCAACAAAGACCAAAAGGCAGCCATCTTGGGTGCTGTTAGTGGTGCTTTGCATGTTCATACCATGGCACAACATTATGGTGTCAGTGTAGTCCTTCACACCGACCATTGCGCTAAAAATTTATTGCCCTGGATTGATGGATTGATGGTTGCCAACGAGCAGTTTTATCGCGAAAAAGGCATTCCTTTATTTTCTTCTCACATGTTAGACTTGTCTGAAGAAACTTTAGACGAAAATTTGGAAATCTGCCAACATTATTTCAAAAAAATGAGCGAATTGGGCATCACGCTTGAAATGGAGTTAGGTGTAACTGGAGGTGAAGAAGACGGGGTAGATAATACAGGGGTTGATAGTTCCAGACTATACACCCAGCCTGAAGAAGTTGGAAATGCTTATCAGGCGTTGATGAACATTAACCATAGATTTACAATAGCTGCAGCTTTTGGTAATGTGCATGGAGTGTACAAGCCAGGTAATGTTTCTTTGCAACCCGTAATACTTAAAAATTCTCAAGATTACATACAACAGCATTTTAATACAGGACACAATCCTGTTCATTTTGTGTTCCACGGTGGATCTGGAAGCTCCAGGGAAGAAATTCGAGAGGCGATTTCCTATGGTGCGATTAAAATGAATATAGACACTGATATGCAATGGGCATTTTTGGAAGGTGTCCGTGATTATTATGAAAATAAAAGGTCCTACCTTCAGACCCAAATAGGTAATCCTGAGGGTGAAGATAAACCGAATAAGAAATACTATGATCCGAGGGTTTGGCTGCGGGAAGGCGAAAAGACCTTCGTGGAAAGATTAGAATCAGCTTTTGAAGATTTGAATTGTATAAACAGAAATCAATAAAAGATAATTTAATAATGGCTAAAGTTTTAATTGTAGGCGCTGGGGGCGTAGGTAGGGTAGTGGCTTTCAAATGCGCTATGAACCGTGATGTTTTTACTGAAATCATGCTCGCCAGCAGGACAGTCTCTAAGTGCGATACCATAGCAAATGATATTTACCAGCAAATTGGGGGTTCTCGCATTCAAACAGCTGCAATTGATGCGGACAATGTAGCGGATATGGTCGATTTAATTCAATCCTATCAGCCTGATTTGGTTATAAATGTAGCATTACCATATCAAGATCTTCCCATCATGGATGCATGTCTTGCTACAGGTGTTGATTACATTGATACAGCCAATTATGAGCCCAAAGACGAAGCCAAATTTGAATATTCATGGCAGTGGGCATATCGTGATAAATATAAAGATGCTGGGATTATGGCCTTGTTAGGATGCGGGTTTGATCCTGGAGTAACAAGTATCTTTACAGCTTATGCAGCCAAGCATTATTTCGACGAAATTCACTACCTTGATATAGTTGACTGCAATGCAGGTGATCATGGTAAAGCGTTTGCAACCAATTTTAATCCGGAAATCAACATTAGGGAAATTACCCAAAAAGGTAAATATTTTGAAAACGGGAATTGGATAGAAGTCGAACCACATTCCGTCATGAAAGAGATTAATTATCCCGGTATTGGGCCTAAAAAATCCTATTTAATCTATCACGAAGAACTCGAGTCTCTTGTTAAAAATTTTCCAACATTAAAAAGAGCGAGGTTTTGGATGACTTTTGGTGATGCTTATCTTACCCACCTTCATGTTATACAAAATATTGGAATGTCAAGAATAGATCCTGTTATGTATAAGGGTACAGAAGTAATCCCACTTGAGTTCTTAAAATATGTATTGCCTGATCCAGGCGAATTGGGACAAAATTATACTGGTGAAACCTCTATTGGTTGTCGAATCCGAGGTATAAAAGATGGCAAAGAAAAAACCTATTATATCTGGAATAATTGTCGCCATCAAGATGCATACCAAGAAACTGGGACTCAAGGAGTATCTTACACCACTGGGGTTCCAGCTATGATTGGAGCCAAAATGATACTTACCGGTAACTGGAAAAAAGCAGGTGTATATAATGTAGAAGAGTTTAATCCTGATCCATTCATGGAAGAGCTAAATGTGCATGGCTTGCCTTGGCATGAGGCTTTTGATGTCGACTTAGAATTATAATGGAAGACTATAAATCATTACCATTACCTGCTTATTTGCTACATGAGGCAGATTTAATCAAAAATCTTACCCTAATTAAGAGCATAAAAGAGTCAGCAGGAGTTTCCATAATACTGGCATTAAAGGGTTTTGCGATGTGGTCGGTTTTTTCCACAATTCGCCAATATTTGGACGGAGGAACAGCTAGTTCTCTTCACGAAGCCTTCTTAATTCAAGAGCATATGGGACAAAAAGCACATACCTATTGCGCAGCTTATGCCCCTGAAGATTTTGAACAATTAATGAGCATAAGTAGTCATATTACATTCAATTCCCTAAGTGAGTACCAAAGATATCGTTATCATGTCCTTAAAAGGCCTGATATAAAATGGGGATTAAGGGTAAATCCTGGTTATGCAGAGGTAGAAACAGAACTTTACAATCCTTGTGCACCAGGTAGTCGGTTGGGTATTCCTCACGAGCAACTATCTGGGGAGTTGCCAGAAGGCATCAGTGGTCTACATTTTCATGCCCTTTGCGAAAATGATTCTCATACTTTAGAGAGAGTGTTACATCATTTTGAAAAAAATTATGCAGATCTGTTACGTAAAGTTTCTTGGGTTAATTTTGGTGGAGGCCATCTTATGACTAGAAAAGGATATGATACTGCTCATCTTATTCACTTGCTAAAGCGTTTCAAGGAACAGTGGCAGGTTGATATTATTTTGGAGCCTGGAAGTGCCATTGGTTGGCAAACCGGAGATTTGGTAGCCAGGGTTTTAGATATTGTGGAAAACCATCATATAAAAACAGCGATGCTAGATGTTTCCTTTACGGCACACATGCCGGATACCTTGGAGATGCCTTATAAGCCAGCTATTGAAGGAGCCACCGATCCTGTACCTGGTCTTCCAACTTATCGAATGGGGGGGATGAGTTGCCTCTCAGGCGATTATATCGGAGATTACAGTTTCCAGACGCCTTTACAAGTAGGTGATTTGATCCTATTTAAAGATATGATGCATTATACTATGGTTAAAACAACCACTTTTAATGGTGTGAGACATCCATCTATTGCCATTTTACGTAAAAATGGCCAATTGGAGTTGGTCAAGAAATTTACGTATGAGGATTACAGAAATCGTCTTTCCTGATGCGTTACCCATTAGATTGGATTAGTGAATTGTGTCTCCCCCTCAGCCAAAAATTTGATGAAAAAGAGGCTAAGTTTATCCAACGATGTTTGCATCAAGACTTTAATTTGACATATGAACAACCCAATGAAGAGCAAATACGAATTTTGAAAAATGCTGTGCGTCAATTGTTAACTGGCGTGCCTCTTGCATATGGTACCGGGTTAGCCTACTTCTATGGTTTGACTTTTCA
>CAYUZA010000211.1:0-4613 GCA_964449535.1 uncultured Saprospiraceae bacterium | reverse complement strand
CAAAAGCGTAGCAACGCCCAAACCTAAGTAAACAATGGTAAATAATTGGGTAATTATGAATAACACACTCCTCATAACACTAAAATTGTATAGCTTAATGAGTTGGTTTATCGGGCACAGGGGCATAGGCATTATAATCCTTTGCTACCATTTCTCCATATTCATCCAATAAGTCAAGAATACGCTTTCTATCGTTGCTTTTTAGAATCATGCCAATATGATAATCCTTTTGCATGCGCCACCATATCTCACTTGCCTGAAAAGGCGTTATGTCAGGAGAAATGGTTCGAGCAAGGGACACAATTATACCTGCGTGGTCATCTTTATTTTCCGGCAACACGTATCTGACACCCAAAGCTTTAGCCGTTTCCAATCGCGCCCATTCGCGCCATAAGTTTATTCCAGTGGCAGCCTCTACCATTTCACATAAGTGCGCACCCCCTACCCTAGATGATGTTTCTAAAAAAACAAACTCTCCGGTTTCTTTAGATTTGATAAACTCCGTATGCGAGGCGCTGTATTGCATGCCAAAAGCACGCATTACACTGGTTGTCAATACATGTAGTTTTTTAGCATCCTTATCTTTATCTGGCAAGGTAATCGATCGGAATACACCTCCACCGTGAGCTACCTCCATGGGTGTAGCCAAATAGCGCGAAGATTTCCAAAAGATGACTTCACCATCTTCTGACAAAGCATCAACATGATACACATCGCCTGGTTTAAACTCTTCCGCCAGATACAAGTGTCGTTTTTCTCCTAGCTCCGCTAAAGCATGATAAAAACCAGTTTTATCTAGACATTTCTTAATCCCAGTAGCTGAAGCTTCACCCCTTGGTTTGATCAGCCAAGGACCTGTGGACTTAGCTAAAAATTCTTCTATCTGCGCATCGTTAAACAATGCTGTAAATGATGGTACAGGAATACCCTTTTCTTGCGCTCGCATACGCATGGCTAATTTATCTCTAAAATATCGCGCAGTAGTTTGTCCCATGCCCGGAATTCGAAATTCCTCCCGTATGTAAGCCGCTTTTTCTACGTCAAAATCATCCAGCGCTACCACGCGATCTATTCGGTGCTTTCGCATAAGCCAGGCAAGTCCTGCTATAGCTTCGGACATATCCCAGACACCATCAGCGTTTTCTCTCAGATAAAAAGCTTCATCAATACAATCATAGGGCCAGGGCTCTTCCTTCAATTTAATAGACGTCAGGAAAAAAACTTTATTTCCACTTTCCTTGCAAGAGCGAATAAAATCTACACCTTTGAAATAGCTTGAAATAAGTAAAAAATGAAGCCCTGTGCCCGATTCCATGACAATGAATTGATTTTTTTTACAAACCTAAATGTAAAGAAAATAACACAATCAGCAAAATGCCGTATAAAGATACTTGCGATTCTAAAGAAAAGGCTGCCTCGAAAGACAGCCTTAAACCATTTAAACACAAAATCAAGTCCGCAATAATGAGGATCTAAAATTGTCAAACTTTGCTCCAGTATTTACTGAAATTGTCTTAAGCAAAAGTAGTAATTTAAGCGTTTGCAATACTTATTTAATGCAAGGTATTGTGTAACAAAAAAGGGGGAGGCCCATCGGCTCCCCCCACACCTACTATTAAACACTTAAAAACAGCATTCAAATTATTGGGCAATTACTAGTTTAGTGCCAGTAAAAAATTTGCCGTTAGAAATCTGGATTAAATACTTACCCGGAATCAACCCTGTTGTTGGAATGCGGTTGTTCTCGCTTAGTGTAAGACGTTCTGTACGCACAATTTCTCCAGACATATTAATGATGTCTACACGACTTTCTCCAAATAATTCAGCGGACTTTACCTCAATATTAATAAATGATTTTGCTGGGTTCGGATAAATGTGAAGCGCATTGGCCTTCAAAATAGAGAAAGTAGAACTTGGCTCACTAAATTCATAAGCACCCGTAGCAGAGTTAAATACCACTTTATAAGTACCCTCTACTATGGGAATATTTGGTCCGTCTTGACGACCTACACCAGCTGGCCAGTCAGCAGATCCCCAGTTTACCGTCCAAGCTTGCTCTGCACGGAATTTAACACCTGTTTCACTTCCTGAAGCCTTATCCACTAATTCTACAGATTCAATAGTCCATAAATTAAGGTCTTCTACATCGCGCTCCATAGCTACATCGTTATCCCAAGAATCATTAGGCGTAGCGCGACCTATCAATCCGATAAATCCAAAAGCTTCAATCAATTCAAAATAATATTCTCCGGTAGTTGAGTTAAAAGTAATAAAATACTCACCTTCTGCAACGGGGATATTAGGTCCATCTTGAAAAGCAACACCAGCAGGGAAAGCATCACTTCCCCAATTTACCGCCCAATCATTATCTGCTCTAAATTTAGCTTCACCATCTACCAATTTGAGCTGTAAACGCCAAACAGACTGATCATCAGGATCCTGCACCATTGGAGTGTCATTGTCCCAACCTTCAGGGGTGGCACTACCTATGATTCCAACCGTATTATAGTTGCCCACAGCGTAGAAGCCATAAGTAAAGTCACTTGTATTAAAAACAACTAAATAATCACCTGCAGTCACCGGAATGTTAGGACCATTCAAAACGCCTTCACCAAAAGGAAAATCCTCTCCACCCCAATTAATTGCCCAATCAGCGTCAGCACGGAATTTGGCCTCACCGTCGACAAGGGTAACAACTGCTCTCCAAGAATCTGGATTATTCGCATCTCTGACCAATGGCGTATCTTCTGACCATCCACCTGGAGTAGCACTACCTATGATACTAATGTTGTTATACTCTACTTGTTCGCTGAAATTGTACTCACCAGTACTTCTGTCAAATTCAATGAAATATTTACCAGCAATGGCTATTGGAATATTTGGTCCTCCTTGCACACCTACTCCCGATGGGAAATCTGTACCACCCCAGTTGGTTGTCCAGTCACCAGTGGTACGAAATTTTACCTCACCTTCAATAAGATCTACCGTTAAAGTGAAAAAGTCTGGATTGTTGGGATCAGGGTACATTTTGGTATCCTCTCCCCAGCCGCCTGGAGTAGCGCTACCTATAAGACTAATTTCAGAGTTTACATCAAAGAAATATTCACCTGTCTCTGAATTGAAAGTAATTACATACTCCCCAGCAGGTACAGGAATATTAGGGCCATCTTGAGTACCTGTTCCTCTAGGAAACTCACGTGCACCCCAATTGATAGCCCAGTCATTGTTGGCCCTAAACTTAGCCTCACCATTCATCAATGTAATAGTAATGGTCCATTCGTTGTCGGACACTTTTTCCATAGGAGTTTCTTCACCCCAACCTTTTTCAGTAGCACTTCCAATAATCCCAATGGACGCAATTTGTCCAAATGACTGGAAAGCTGCTAAAAGTACAATACCAAGTGTTAGTAGTTTTGCCTTCATAATGCTTTAATTTTGTTCATTTGAAAAGTTACTTAATGTTAACCAAACACAAAGTAAATATAATTTTTATTTTTGTGCAATGGTTGCACTTAAAATTAATATTTAGATGAAAAATTCCTTTACAAAATTTTTCTGCAGAGCCACTCTGGCAATTTTTCTTCTGCCATGGCTTAGCAGCGCTGACGCTCAAAGAGTTGTAAGCGGAAAAGTAACTGAAAGCGCTTCTGGTGAGCCGATTATAGGCGCTTTTGTGGTAAGTAAACAAGATAATAAAATCGGCACGGTTACCGACTTTGACGGTATGTTTAGCCTGGAGTTACCGGACGGAACTACCGCAATATTAATTTCTTTTCTTGGGTATCAAACTGAAGAAATTGTACTTGGCGGAGCCTCAAACTACCAGATAGCACTCAAACAGCAGGATCAATTACTCAAAGACGTAGTTATTATTGGTTATGGATCCGTGAAAAAAGAGGACGCAACGGGTGCTCTGCAATCCGTGAACGCTAAAGATTTTAATAGAGGAGCAATTACCAGCCCTCAGGAGCTGATTGCCGGAAAGGTTGCCGGAGTATCGGTCACGACAGCTGGGGGTGCTCCGGACGATGGGGTTGTGATTCGTATCAGAGGTGAATCTTCCTTGAGTGCCAGCAACGATCCACTTATTGTAGTAGATGGTATCCCCTTGGGTGGAGGTATAGCGGGAAATAGAAACGCATTGAACTTTATCAACCCTAATGATATTGAATCAATGACTGTTTTGAAAGATGCCTCAGCTACTGCCATCTATGGAAGTAGAGCTTCAGGAGGGGTAATACTAATTACCACCAAAAAAGGAGGAGGTCTCAAAAAGTTAAAAGTGGATTATGGTTCTAATGTATCCCTGGGAGTGCCTGTTAACCGTGTCGATGTTTTATCTGCGGATGAGTTTCGCGAACAAATGGAAATCCAATTCCCAAATTTTACCAATTTATTGGGTTCTGCCAATACAGACTGGCAAAATGAAATATACAGACCCGCATTTGGACATGATCACAACATCAGTGCTTCAGGAATAGTAGCCAACCTGCCCTACAGGGTTTCTTTAGGATATACCAATAAAGACGGTATACTTAAAACAGACAATTTTGAGCGATTTTCTGGAGCAATCAACCTAAATCCCAGCTTTTTGAATAATTCCCTTCGACTGA
>CAYUZA010000210.1:0-4615 GCA_964449535.1 uncultured Saprospiraceae bacterium | reverse complement strand
TTTTTAATGATGAATGGAAACACCTTAGCGAACATGACAAAGAAGAATTTTTGAGACGCAGGAAAAACTATGAAAATCAAGTGCTGGATATCCTCAAAGAAGGTATGTCCCAAGGTGAATTAAGGGCAATTGAACCCAAAATTGCGTTACATTATTTTCTCACCTCGCTCAAATGGATTCATCACTGGCTTAAGCCCGGCAAAATAAATCCTCAATCGCTTGCTATACAAATGGATAAATTGCTGCTGCATGGGCTTTCTAATTAATTATTAGTTTAAATTTGGGCTATAATTATAAATTTCTATTCCAGTGATGAGGTGTAATTAAACTTTTGCTATCATGAATCTTTTAAATTTAAAAACATGGACTCTTGCATTTTCCTTGGTACTTATTGCCATGGGTTGTACTAAAGAGCCCATAACTCCTGATCCGATAGATGAGGAAATTGATCCTAAGGCCTACTTAGATGATTTATATGGTAGCTATGAGGGCGTTTTAAGTGACGGAAGGGTAATTTTTTTTAATATCATTCCAGATGAAGTAACCCAAAAGGACTTTAGAATTCGAAATTACCAGCACTTGACCTACCCTTTCGCAGAGCCTACTGGCAACATTGTAGGAGATACCCTTTATTTTGACAATATCATTTGTAACAATTGCCCATTTTTACCTTCACCTGGAGGTAACCCCAGAACATATTCTCGCACGCTTAAAAATAGGGGGAAATTTTTTCCAGTAGCGGATTCATTACGCTTAGATATTGATTTTCAACAGACGGGGATGTCAGCAAGTTCATTTTTAGGCCAGGCATATCTGAAAAAGAAAAAATAGAGAAACACTAGTATTTAAGAGGATTTCTTTATTTTGAAGCATCCCGAATTGGAATGTCAGTTGCCGGTTTTTGCAAACGAGGACGTATGATTAAACGGAGTGCAGGATCATACTTAAAGTAAGAAATAACCCAATTAAAAAATACCAATATTTTATTTTTTACGCCAATTAATGAAATGAGATGCACCCAAAGCCATATCACCCATGCCCAAAATCCGGATAAATTAAGTTTTGCGAAATCAGCTACTGCTTTATTCTTACCAATAGTAGCCATGGAACCTAAATCCTTATATACAAATGGATACATATCAAGTCCGCGAGCTGAGCGATTTAAATTATTTGCTAGATTATTTCCCTGTTGAATGGCAACTTGGGCTACTTGCGGATGCCCTTTAGGATAATTTTTAGCTGCCATAAAAGCGATATCCCCTATTGCATATACATCTATTATTCCTTCTACTTGGTTAAATTCATTAACCTTTACTCGCTGGTTCGAAATGTATACATGATTATCCAACCCTTTTATTTTATTTCCCATAACTCCTGCCGCCCATATGAGCTTACGGGATACAATGGTATCTCCATTGTTCATTCGAACTGTATAACCATCATAATCTGTAACCATTGTTTCCTTTCGTACTATTACCCCCATTTTTTTAAGAAAATGTTCGGCTTGCTCCTGAGCTTGAGGAGACATTCCATTTAGTAGGGATGTACCTGAATCAATAAGATAAATATCGATTTCATCCTTGTTCAATTCTTTGTACTCTTGAGGTAACACATATTTCCTCATTTCAGCAAGTGCACCTGCAATTTCTACCCCAGTCGGCCCACCACCCACGATTACAATATCAAGCCAACTTTGGCGCTCGTCATAATCTTTTACATTGACAGCACGCTCCAAATCACCCAAAATACGATTGCGAAGATAAATAGCCTCAGAAACAGATTTCATGGGGATGGCTGTATTGGCAATACGCTCATTTCCAAAAAAATTGGTATCAGCGCCAACAGCTATTACCAGATAATCATAAGCAATTTCCCCAAATTCAGTTTTGATACGCTTTTCATTCGTTTTTATTTCAAGAACCTCTAATGATCTAAATATTATACCCCGGCTAAACTTAAAAATTTTACGCAGTGGAAAAACTATAGCACTTGGTTCGAGTCCAGACATGGCCACCTGGTAAAAAAGAGGCTGGAACTGATGATAATTGTTTTTGTCTAAAATCACTACCTGAAATAAGTCGGTAGACAAACTTCGCGCTAATTTCAGTCCCGCGAAGCCAGCGCCTATTATAATAATCCTGGGTTTATTGCTCTCAGGAATAGGAATGTATGTACTCGACATAATCAAGAATTTTGATTAATAAACAAATTTTGATCAATTTTCGACTTAAGATCAGTCAATTATTTTCAAAAAAAAAGCGTCCTAAATGATTTGGACGCTTTTCTCTATCTATTCATCATTAATACGCATTTATATCATCGTTGTCAATTCGGCTAAGCGATTAGAGTATCCTGCTTCATTGTCGTACCAAGCAACCACTTTTATGTAATCGCCATTAGCAAGTGTCAACTTACTGTCTAAGATTGAAGAATAGGAACTACCAACTATATCGGTCGACACGAGTTCATCATCATTATATTGGAGAATGCCTTTCAAAGGTCCATCAGCAGCTTTCTTGAAGGCTGCATTGAGCTCTTCAGTGGTAACTGGTCGCGAAACCACACAGTTTACTTCCACTAATGACCCCGTAATAATGGGAACCCTGTATGACATTGCTGTCATTTTCCCTTTCAGCTGAGGCAAAATAATTGCTCCGGCCTTTGCTGCACCGGTAGTTGTAGGCACTATATTCAATGCTGCAGCCCTGGCACGCCTTAAATCCTTATGTGGGGCATCCTGCAAGTTCTGATCTTGAGTATACGCGTGAATGGTCAACATAGATCCTGTTACAAATCCAAATTCCTCTATAATGACTTTCATAAATGGAACCAAGCAATTTGTTGTACAGGAAGCATTGGAATATAGGTGCGTATCCTCATTTATTTCATGGTCGTTGGCACCGATTACAATTGTTTTTACCCCATCTCCGTCTGCAGGCGATGAAAGAACCACCTTTTTGGCTCCTGCCTCCAGGTGATAACTCAATTTTTCCTTGTTCCTAAACACACCCGTGCATTCCAAAACTACGTCAACCCCGAGAGATTTCCAAGGTAACTGACGAGGGTCTTTCTCTGCATAGGCATGTATGGCATTCCCATTTACATAAATAAAACGCTCGTCAGAAGTAACTTCTGCATCAAACTTCCCTTGTGCAGAATCGTATTTTAAGAGGTGTGCCAATGTAGCATTGTCTGTCAAATCATTAATAGCGACGACCTCAACAGCGGGATTCTTACTTAATATTCGATAAGTCAATCGGCCGATTCGCCCAAAACCATTAATTGCTATTCGTTTCTTCATTTATTAATTATTACTTTGAGATAAAAAAATGCTAAAATTATTGGAGTAATTAACTTAGTGTAAAATTAACAATAATATCCAATTGGTTCTTTAGTAGGCAAACATTTTTGTTCCGTAGAAAGTTTTTTGTGCAAAAATATCGCTAAAACTTTTGCATTAAGAAAGAGGGCGTTATTTTTGCAACGCTTTTGAAGAAAGGCAAACAACAATTGTTATTTGGCCCGTTCGTCTATCGGTTAGGACTCAAGATTTTCATTCTTGCAAGAGGGGTTCGATTCCCCTACGGGCTACAAGACCACAAACAAAAAAACCTGTAAATCAAATGTTTACAGGTTTTTTTTATTTAGTGACTGACAATAGACTGACAAGACTTGTAAAAAAGGCTAAAAAAACAGCTCTTTTACATCAGTGGTTTTACTTAGGTTTCTGGTATTCTATCTTTAAAGACTCTAAAAATGCAGATTTGTATTTTTCCAAATTAAAGCCATCATTTTCAGTTTGATCAGTATCTAAATGGCTCAGTGGTGGTAAAACATGCTTAAATAGCTTCTCAATAAAAATGAGTTTATCTTTTGGACTCAATTGATCAAATGAACTTTGCAGCTCAATGAGATTGGCAGATAAAAAATCTGAAATTATTTGCCTCATCTCATTTGTCATTTTATTTGGTGTGCCTGCCTGTCTGCCACCAAATTTTAATCCTGTGTTATTAGCCATCTGAATTTAATTTAAACTACTTTGGATTAATATTTATGTCAATTAGTGTTTTACCATAAAAGATATCATCTGTAATACCTCTTACAAGCTTTTATTTTTTTGTCAAGCTCTGTCACTAATTCAGATGATTCTGTCATCTTTGGTGTTTTACAAAGCTCTTTTATTTCCTTTTTAAGTCTGGAATAATACTCTGGCTTGTCAAAGGCTCTCTGATGCCTCAAATTTTCAATTTCCTGCATTATTTTATCCTGACCAATCATATTTATTGCCATCAGGTTTATTTGCTTCCAAAAGTCTTTAGGACTATTCATATTTGATAAATTAAAGTTAATTGAATGTAGCTTATTGATTGCCTCATATTCTGCAAGCCATTTGTCAAAGATTGCCATATAAAATTTCACATCTGACAAGCTACTTGCTGTTATTTCTGCCTGATTAAATTGCTTTGGAAGTCTTCTTAAAAATCTCATTTCATACCTTAAAACATTTTGACCATTCCAAACATCTGGCAGGTTTATTCCTTTGGCTTTGCCCTCTGCAATTTTGTTATAAAATACTTTCTGCCTCAAACCATTTGAATAGTAAAGGCTTTTTGAC
>CAYUZA010000209.1:0-4676 GCA_964449535.1 uncultured Saprospiraceae bacterium | reverse complement strand
ATGGTGAATGGTTGCGATTTCGCCCTCATCCGTTGTGTAATAGAATGTTAGTCTATCAAAAAAGTCAATATTATATCGCCTTCCCATATCTTGTAAAAAAGCAACTGACTTGTCAATGGAGCAACCACTAGCGCCCGATGTAGATTCATCCACTGTTAATATCAAAAAACGATCATATGCTATCCATCCGAGTGCCCTTAAAGCCTGCTGGTGAGCTGTCCATTGTTTGCAAAAAAGATCAATTTCTTGTTCTATTTCAACGATTTCTTCTATATTTAATTTTCTGGAAGCTGGATATATCCAGACCCTGGACTGATCTGAAAAATCAGAAAAACATTCAGGAAAATGAAGCACTAAACGTTCCATTGATTTTGCTGGATAATGAGTTCAGATAAATCATATACCATAACTTCTTCCTGACGATCAAACGACTTGACGCCATCGCTCATCATGGTCAGACAAAAAGGGCAATTAACGGCAATGGCCTGCGCCCCAGTATTCAAAGCCTCATTTGTCCGGTCTAAATTGATTCGAGTGTCTCCGGGCTCATCTTCCTTCCACATTTGAGCCCCGCCAGCACCACAGCACATACCATTTTTCTTATTTCGCTGCATTTCCACAATATCAGCATCCAACGCATCAAGAAGTTCACGAGGGGCCTCGTAGATCTCATTTGCCCGTCCAAGATAACAGGAATCATGATATGTAATCTTTTTTCCTGTAAAAGCACCTCCTCCCTTAACAGTGAGCTTACCTGCTTCCATCAATTCTTTCAAAAACTGTGTATGATGCACTACCTCATAAGAGCCTCCTAGTTCGGGGTATTCATTTTTCAATACATTAAAGCAATGCGGACAAGTAGCAACAATTTTCCGAACTCCATACCCATTGAGGGTTTGAATATTCTGTAATGCGAGCATCTGAAAAATAAATTCATTGCCTGCGCGACGAGCAGGATCACCCGTGCAAGCTTCTTCATTGCCCAAAATAGCGAATGAAATACCCACCTCATGCAAAATTCTACAAAAAGCAAGGCTAACTTTTTGTGCCCTACTATCAAAACTACCGGCACATCCTACCCAAAAAAGTACATCCGGACTCTTGCCTTCCGCCATTAATTCACCTAATGTAGGTATGGTAAAAGTAGTCATAGCATCAATTTTTAATTAATCTCAACGTCTGAATGTGAATACCTTGTTGAACCTGCAAAAGATATAGACCAGGAATCCACTGAGCTGTTGAAAGTCTTGCAAGGTCTTTTACTTCGCTTCCCGACAAGACTAAATTTCCGCGAGCATCGAGAATTCTCCAGGATCCAGATCCAGCAATGTTAAAAAATTCAATGTTTAACACATCATTGAAAGGATTGGGAAAAACATTTGCAAAATCTCGTTGATCTGTTATGGTTTGTACGGAAACGGTTACAGGTAGCACTATACACTCAAATGCATTTCGAGGTATTTCATCTCCCGTACCTAACTGTCCAATATAATTAGCTCCTGCTACGCAGATTACGTCTTTATTTTGTTTCATGCCCAAGGTATGAAAACCAAAAACTGAATTATTAGCTGAAAATCCAGTGGCTCCCTGGATAGTAACCCAATCATTGTCACTTCCAACTTGTTCAGGGCGCAAAACATTTGGACCGATATCTTGTAAGCCGAGACAGCCTTCTATATTGGCTCCAGTGGCCCAAAGTGTACCATTCGAAGCAATGATATGCATATAGGCAGAACCACAAGATAAAGAAGTCCAGTTGCTGATATTAGGCATATTTACTTGCAATGGAGCATTTTTTTCTAATAAGGTACCATCACCTAGCTGCCCATTTCCATTAAAACCCCAAGACCAAAGCGTTCCATCAGTCTGAATCCCTGCAGAAAATTCAAATCCGGCATCGATGTTTAACCATGAATTATTGCCCACACGTCTGGGGATTAAAACTAATTCATTAGACCCTATACCCAATTGTCCATTAAAATTAGCGCCCCATGCATACAACGAACCGTCGGCCTTCAAGGCTAAGCTATGGGCACCGCCGCAAGCAACAGCGATCCAATCCTTATTGTTACCAATACTCACAGGAGAAGGAACATTGACGGTAGAACCATTACCGACTTGTCCGTATATATTAAATCCCCAACCCCATAATGAACCATCTTCTTTGATGGCCAAATTATGTGCCTGACCGGAGGCTATGGTTTTCCAATTGCTATCCGTACCTATGCGCGTTGGTAAACTTCGATTCGTGGTCGAATTGTCTCCCAATTGAAAAACCGTATTGCCACCCCAAGCCCACAAGGACCCATCCTGTTTAATAGCTATCACATGTACAGCTCCACAAGATACTTGACTCCAGTCGCTACCGGATATTAATTCAGGCGTCTCGGATTTACTGCCAAAAGGCAGACCTTGTCCAAGCTGGCCGTTGCCGTTAAATCCCCATGTATAAAGGGATCCATCACTATTGAGTACCGCTGAAAATTCAGCACCTACAGATAATTGTTTCCAAGCCTGTCCATAGACAGATGAAAAACTTAAAGCGATAAGACCAAAAACAAAAAGATAAAAATACTTGAACATTATGTCAAATTTTTAGCCCAGGCATCCCTTGATTCACTCATCGACCAAGCAGCACCTGCATTCTCTAAACTATTAAACATTGGCAGCCAATCAGCAGGTCCGGCAGATTGGCTGAGAATTTCGTGGCGACGTAGCTGCAATATGATATCAAGCGGATTAATCATCACAGGGCAAGCCTCTACACAAGCATTGCATGTGGTACAAGCATGGATTTCCTCTGGTGATATATAATCAAAAAGTGATTTCCCATCAGAAAAATTACCTAAAGAAAGCATGGCGCCCTCCTGCTGCTTATCAGTTGCAATATACTGACTATCAGATGAATCCAACTTTTTGCCTACTTCATCCGCTCTGTCTCGCACATCCATCATGATTTTACGTGGCGATAATTTCTTACCTGTTGCGTTAGCAGGACAAGCAGCAGTACAACGGCCGCATTCGGTGCAACTATAAGCATCCAGCAGATTTTTCCAACTTAAATCAAAGACATCCTTCGCTCCAAATTCAGGTATTTCATTGGAAACAATAGCCTGCTCAGTTGTGGCCAATTCAAGTCCTAGCATAGAACGAACTTCCCTTTCTACTTCAGGCATATTATCCATTCTGCCTTTTGGTGAGAGTTTTGCATACCAAGTATTGGGGAAAGCTAATACGATGTGTAGGTGTTTGGAATACGGTAGATACACCAGAAATCCAAAAACAACCATAAGATGTAACCACCATCCAAATCGTTCAACAATCATTAAAGTTGATGCATCAAAGCTAGAAAAAAGTGTTTGACCTACATACCCACTTAAGTAAAGCGTACCCGTGTCAACATAGCCAGGGGTGGTTGACTTTTGGAGCAAACCATCTGCAGCATTCATAGAAAAAATACCGAAGATCAACAATATTTCAGCAAAGAGAATAAGGTTAGCGTCTTTGGAAGGCCAGCCTTTTAGTTCAGGTTTGCGAAAACGGGCAATTTGCAAGAGGTTTCTGCGAGATAAAAATACGACAGTAGCTAATAATGCCAGCAATGATAAAACCTCTATGGTATTGATAATCAATGTATAAACGCCACCTAGGTATGGAGCAAAAATTCTATGAGAACCCGTGAATCCATCTATGAGAATCTCAATCAATTCAATTTGGGTAAATAAAAATGCAACATAAATAAACAGATGCAGTATGGCGGGTAGACCCAATTTAAACATCTTTTTTTGACCAAATGCGACAAAAAGTGTCTGTTTCCAACGCTGCGCAGTCGGACCTTCGGGCATGTAATCTTTTCCTAACAGCACATTTCGTCTGATACGGCGAAATCCTTGCACACTGAACCAAGCTGTGGCTCCAAAAAGGAAGATAAACAGTAAAATTCCAACCATACCTGGCAATTTGATTCACTAATGGTCTACGGAAAAACGTTCAAATATAGATATAAGTTGACATATAAGCAAAAGAAAGTTGGTAGAATGGGAATTAGGAAAAATGGGGTAAGGAAGTACGGAATATGGATTCGATATTTTTAATTTCTATTTTAAGATTGAGGTGAGGGCATTTTAAGAACAGAAAGAAAATGACATTGAGCAACTCAAGCAAGAAATAGCATAATTGACCATAAAACAGTAATTTAGCCGTGTAAAACTGAAATATGATCATATTAGACCACGGGCAAATTTGTACGATTGTTAAGCGGATGGCCATACAGATTTTGGAAAACCACCTGGGTAAAGACATTGTGCTTTGTGGAATCAACCAAAAAGGTTTTTTTCTGGCAGAGTGGATTAAAAAAGAGATGAATTATGAACAGGTATCTGTACACCGTATACATATCAATCCTGCTGATCCTACAAGCGCTGAAATAAGCCTTACACCGGCTATTGAGTCCATTGAAAATAAGCAAATCATTGTAGTTGACGATGTTGGAAATACGGGTCGAACGCTGTTTTATGCAATGAAACCTTTTATGGCAAATAAAGTATCAGGCATCCAGGCAATGTTATTGGTGGAGCGTATGCATAAAGCTTTTCCCATTCATACCGATTATATTGGTTTGCAATTAGCAACTACATTGGGTGAAAATATCGAGGTATACCTTGATGACCCTAAAA
>CAYUZA010000208.1:1654-4680 GCA_964449535.1 uncultured Saprospiraceae bacterium | reverse complement strand
AGACATACGCCCCGTCATGCACGATCCTTAGACCTGATCAGATGTGCATGACGGGTTTTTTGTCTATCTTTACTGTATAGAAGTAACTTCGTATTGAATCAGGATCATAGTCATACTTCCAGTTCACTGATCGGGCGATACGAGCGCGTAGTGCGGGTATTGTTTAAATATGGCTTTGAGGACATTATGTCCCATCCGCCTTTTAGTCGACTGGTATCCTCTACTTCAGCCATTGTTCCTGTGCGAGATGGAAAGTCGGTGATGGAGTTCACCCGATATGAGCGCATACGAATGGTATGTGAGGAACTAGGTACTACATTTATCAAATTTGCACAGATAGCTGCAAACAGACCGGATTTGCTTCCGGAGGATCTTATAAAGGAACTAGAACAGTTTCATGATAGGGCTCCGGTATTACCTGTGGAAGATATTCGTGAAGTAATCCGGACAGAGTTGGGCAAGTATCCAGAGGAGATTTTTGACCAGTTTGATTTGAAGCCTGTTGCCTCAGCGTCTATGGCCCAGGTTCACCGGGCTATTTTACCTGGAGGAAAGGAGGTGGCGCTCAAGATTCAGCGTCCGGGTATACGTCAAACCGTTGATCAGGATATTCAGATACTGTACTCATTGGCGCAATTATTGGAGTCTTATTTTCCGGAATATGCTGTTTTTCAGCCTCGGGAGCTGGTCAAAATGTTTGAGTCAAGCATACATAAGGAACTCCGCTTTTCTCTGGAAGCATCCAATTTGATTCGGTTTCAGCAACAATTCAAAGGCAATCCGGATATCATGGTGCCGCTCTTGTACGCGGAGTATTGTACAGATCGCATTCTGTGTATGGAGTTTATCCATGGTATGAAAATCACGGATTTACCTGCTCTTGCAAAGTTTGGTATGACAGGTCCGGAATTAGCTATTAGAGGCATAAATCTATATTACGAGCAGGTATTTGATCATGGTTTTTTTCATGCAGACCCGCATCCTGGTAATATTTTCGTGTTACAGGATGGTCGTATTTGTTTTGTCGACTACGGGATGATGGGAGTCATTTTGGATAGTGATAAAGAATTGATGGCCAATCTATTATTAGCTGTTTCTGATAAAGATGTAGATGGGCTGAAAAAAGCCCTGATAAAGTTTTCGCTGCAGGAAAAGCTCGAAAATGAAAAGGATTTAGAATATGATATCATTGATTTTTTGTCCTCTTACTCATCCGTAGCCATCGAAGACATCGATGGAAGTGATGTGATGAGCGGTTTACAAGGGATGATGTTTAAATACAAACTGCGCATCCCACCCAATTTACTATTACTGCTTAAAGCATTGGTCATTATTGAGGGCGTTGGATTGGTATTGGACCCCAAATATGATATCATTAAAAATATTGAGCCATATGTACGAAAATTGCTGGAGCGAAAATATCATCCCGCCAAACTGGCCAAAGGTCTTGTCAAAGCAGTTGGGGATATGACCCGAATGGCGGCAAATTTGCCTGAGGACGTAGGTGCTATTGTGCGAAAAATGAGACAAGGCAAATTGCATATAGAGTTTGAGCACAAAGGGTTGGAGAAACTTTACCAAAAGATGGAAGTTGTTTCCAATAGGATAGCTTTTACCTTGCTGCTCACTGCTTTGATAGTGGGCTCCTCGCTAATTATCATCGCAGATATACCTCCGCGGGTGTATAATATTCCCATTATAGGTTTCGTGGGATTTATCATTTCAGGTCTACTTGCGCTTCGGTTGGTTATTTCTATTATGCGTCATGGTAATTTTTAAAGCATGGTCATGGTTTTTTGTTCCTTGTTCTTTGTTCTTTGTTCTTTGTTCTTTGTTCTTTGTTCTTTGTTCTTTGTTCTTTGTTTTTTGTTTTTTGTTTTTTGTTTGAGGTCTCATGATTATGGTTTACGGAAAGTTTCATTTTTAAACTAAAGATTTCTTTTTTGGTTAAAAATGTGCGTTCCAAATCCTTCATGAAGGAAATAATTTTGTGTTTGGAATTGAGTCATTTTTTTGAAAATATTATTGACAGCATAGATAAAAGCATCTATATTATTCATAAAACACAATGATTAATATGTGCCCAAATTGGAGTAATTTAGCGTTTAATTAAACTTTTAAATATAAAACCTATGGATAAACACACAGAACACTCTTCTAATGGAAATGGGGCAGGCAAATGTCCTTTTTCAGGAGGTGCCATTAAGCAAGTAGCAGGTGGCGGTATGCGCAATCGGGATTGGTGGCCTAATCAGTTGAAGCTTGGCATTTTGCGTCAGCATTCTTCCTTGTCAAATCCTATGGATCCTTCTTTTGATTATGCAGCTGCATTCAAATCATTGGATTTGGCAGCTGTAAAAAAGGATATCATAGATCTAATGACAACTTCTCAAGATTGGTGGCCTGCAGATTATGGACATTATGGTCCTTTTTTCATTCGTATGGCATGGCATAGTGCCGGTACATATCGTATTTCTGATGGCCGTGGAGGTGCAGGGTCAGGAGCTCAGCGGTTTGCACCACTTAACAGCTGGCCTGATAATGCCAATCTAGATAAGGCGCGCTTGCTGCTTTGGCCTATCAAAAAGAAATATGGCAACAAAATTTCGTGGGGAGATTTAATGATTCTTGCAGGAAACTGTGCCTTGGAATCTATGGGATTTAAAACCTATGGTTTTGCCGGGGGGCGCGAAGACATTTGGGAGCCAGAAGAGGATATTTACTGGGGTTCTGAAGCGGAGTGGTTGGGTGACAAGCGATATGAAGGTGACCGTGAATTGGAAAATCCATTAGCTGCGGTACAGATGGGGTTGATTTATGTAAATCCTGAAGGTCCTAATGGCAATCCTGATCCGATAGCAGCTGCTAAGGATATTAGGGAAACATTTGGCCGTATGGCTATGAATGATGAGGAAACCGTTGCATTGATTGCAGGTGGTCACACCTTTGGAAAAACACACGGTGCTGCTGATCCGAGCAAATATGTAGGGAGAGAACCCGCAGGTGCTCCAATTGAAGAGATGAGT
>CAYUZA010000208.1:0-1644 GCA_964449535.1 uncultured Saprospiraceae bacterium | reverse complement strand
ATGGGATGGAAAAATACTTTTGGCAAAGGAAATGCCGAGGATACCATCACCAGTGGATTGGAAGGAGCCTGGACCACAACGCCTACTCAATGGAGCAATAATTATTTTGAAAACCTCTTCGGTTTTGAATGGGAACTAACCAAAAGTCCTGCGGGCGCTCATCAATGGAAGCCTAAAGGCAATCAAGGGGAGGGTAGTGTTCCGGATGCACATGATCCATCCAGAAAGCACGCACCTATGATGTTGACGACAGACTTGTCGCTTCGTTTTGATCCAGCTTATGAGAAAATTTCTCGCAGATTTATGGAAAATCCTGATGAATTTGCAGAAGCATTTGCTAAAGCTTGGTTTAAACTGACCCATCGCGATATGGGTCCAAAAGCTCGCTATCTTGGCCCAGAGGTTCCTGCTGAAGATCTAATTTGGCAAGACCCTGTTCCAGCTGCAAACTATCCAATGATTAACGACGCTGATATTGCTGCTTTAAAATCAAGTTTACTAAATTCTGGTCTTTCTGTTTCTGCATTAGTATCAGCAGCTTGGGCATCAGCATCCACTTTTAGAGGATCTGACAAGCGAGGTGGTGCCAACGGCGGTCGTATTAGACTAGCGCCTCAAAAATTTTGGGAAGTGAACAATCCTCCACAGCTGGCTAAAGTATTGGATGTGTTAGAAGGTATCCAAAGTAGCTTCAATGCAGCTCAAAGCGATGGGAAGCAGGTGTCTATGGCGGATCTAATTGTCTTGGGTGGTTGCGCTGCTATTGAAAAAGCAGCTAAGGATGCAGGCGTTAATATTTCTGTACCTTTTACTCCTGGAAGAACAGATGCCAGTCAGGAGCACACAGATGTAGAATCTTTTGCGGTTTTAGAGCCCATTGCCGATGGTTTTAGAAACTATAAGAAAAAGCAAAACCGCTACAAGGCTTCAGCTGAGGAAATGTTGGTGGACAAGGCGCAACTCATGAATCTAACTGCCCCTGAAATGACTGTTTTGGTGGGAGGTATGCGTGTATTAAATACTAATTTTGATGGTTCTTCTCATGGGGTATTTACCAATAACCCTGGCGTATTGACCAACGACTTCTTCGTTAATTTATTGGATTTTGGTACGACATGGAGTAGCCACGAAGGTTCAGATGAGGTATTTGAAGGTCGTGATCGCAAATCGGGAGCTCTTCGTTGGACAGGTACTCGTGCAGACCTCATTTTTGGTTCCAACTCTGAATTGAGAGCATTGGCGGAAGTATATGCCTGTGAGGACAGTACAAGCAAGTTTTATCAAGATTTCGTTGCAGCTTGGAATAAAGTCATGAATCTTGATCGATTCGATTTGATGTAAACTTCGTATTTGGGATTTTATAAAGGAGGGCTTTGAGCCCTCTTTTTTTTGGGATTATATCTTTAATGAAATGCAGTGCATTATGTTCCTCACTGCCCGTTTTGACGAATATTGATTACTTTATTTGTGCGAGAAACTCATTCCAATCTTCTAGTTGTTTGCCTCGCAATACTCGTGGAAACTTATGCTGTCCGCCCATTTTTCCTTTACTCTCCATCCATTGGTGAAAATACTGAATTGGCAGCACTTTAACTCTTACCTCTTTTAGTGCGGATCCCCTTTCGGTTCTGTAATCGTCGTTGA
>CAYUZA010000207.1:0-4697 GCA_964449535.1 uncultured Saprospiraceae bacterium | reverse complement strand
CTTTTAAATTATAAATTTGCTTTTCTTTTATGAATGAATTGGAGTCGTCTTTCACTTCTATGACAAATGTACTTGAATTTTGCTGACAAGCTACAAAAAACAAAATTACAGTTAGCCTCAAGAATTTGTGAAAATGAAACATCATTGTAAAGTCTGATGTAGATGAAAGTGATGATTTAACTTTGCGCCTCTCAGCGAGTCAAAAATACAAAATTGAAAGTAGAAATGAATAAGACAACGTTTTTCAAATACTGTTGCAATGCTATTTTGCTGTCAAAGTCCACTTTTATTGGGAAGATAGTGGTACTATGCACCATTGCATTATATATCATATTGCCTTGGAATTCAAAGGCTCAGACGGGGTATTTTCCTCCCTTGACAGGTGATATTTGGGAAACCACTGATCCTGAGGCGCTGAATTGGGATACCTCTAAAATTCAGCAACTATTGGATTTTTTGGCTACTGAAAATTCCAGAGCATTTTTGGTGCTTCACAAAGGTAAAATAGTCATGGAACATTATTTCAATGGCTTTGGCCGTGATGAATTGTGGTATTGGGCATCTGCAGGTAAATCACTTACTGCTTTCGCGGTAGGGATGGCAGTAGAGCAACAAAAATTATCCATTCAAGATACTGTGAGTGACTATTTAGGAAAGTGGACATCGTGTGATCAATCTGATGAAGAAAAAATAACCATTTGGAATTTACTGACGATGACGTCGGGTTTTGATACAGATGTTGACAACTTGGACTGCACAGCAGATACATGTCTACAATGCAAATATGCACCGGGTTCGAGGTGGTATTATCACAATGCGCCATATACTTTATTGGATGGAGTCCTGGAGAGTGCAACGGGTTTGGGCTTGAATGTATTTCTTCAAAGAAATCTATTCAGGCACACTGGTATGTCGGGTGCTTTTGTTCGCGTTGGGGATAATAATGTTTTTTGGAGTAAGGCTCGCTCGATGGCGCGTTTTGGATTGTTGATGCAACACAGAGGTATATGGGACGGTAAAGTTGTATTAGGTGACGATGAATATTTCGATGCGATGGTTACTCCTTCTCAGTCGCTGAATCCTTCTTATGGATATCTTTGGTGGCTTAATGGGCAATCTTTTCATAGATTACCAGGGATTGAATTTAGTTTTCCTGGTTCCATTTTGAAGGATGCGCCTTCGGATTTAATCGCGGCATTGGGTAAAAATGGACAGATAATTAATATTGTCCCATCGCTTGATCTTGTTATGGTAAGAATGGGGGATAGCTCTGATGATTTTCCCATAGGCCATCTACTCAATATGAAAATATGGCAATACATGAAAGAAATATTACCTTCAGAAACTTCAATTATTGACCATTATCTCGATAAAATTGAGCTGAATTGTTACCCAAATCCGAGTAACGGACAATTTACCATTGACTTGCCCTCTGCACCTCAGCGTATTAGGGTTGCAGACGCGCTTGGCAGACCTGCGGGCGAAATAGAATTAACAGAAAATAAGGCCTACATCTTTTTGGATAGGTATCCTTCAGGCTTGTACTCAGTCTCTGTACAATTTAAAAACGGAAAATTTGCTAATGCTAAGATAATCAACAAAATGTAATTTATTTCTTTGTATTATTAACTCATGCTTTTGCAAGCTTTCCAGCCTTGTTAAAAATTATATGAGGTAAAAAGATATCATTAGTTATCAGCTTTACTTTAAAAGTATAATTTTGTTATTAAATAGTTTAGCTATCTTATCAATTTTAAAACCATAGAATAGACTCCATGAAATTGTACCTTCATGCATTAATACTCTTTTGTGTTTCATTTCTGGCATGTGCTCAACCGAGCAAGTCGCCAACCGTTAGTAATACTAATGAAAATGTACCGGAAAAAAGTCGGTTACTTTATGAAGAACCAATTGTATTCCCTGCTAATCAGGTAATATCCATCCAATCCGTTGAAAAACAATCAGTAGTTGGAAATCCATCCTTTTCATTGGTAGAACATACAGATGATAGTTTTAAATTTGACAAATCAAGTGGATTGGAAAAAGGAGAAGATCCTTATCCACTTTTTAATTTTTATTTTGACAATAATGAACCTCAGGTATTAAAAAATACGGAGGTAAAATGGGATTTACCAGAAGGAGACCATATTGTCACAGTTGCGCTCTTGGATGGACAAGGAAATATATTAAAATATCCGGGGGCTCACGACGCTAATTTTATACGCATAAAACAAGGAGCCATTACCCAAAAGGCCAATGCAGGGGTAATGGTATATTACAATCAACCCAGGAAAGAATATAAGCAGGGTGAAACAGTTTATCTGGATTATTTGGTTACTGGAACTCCGTTGGATCAAGCCTATCGAATGATAGCCATCATTGATGGTCAGACTTTTGAGGTAGATCCTGAAACAACTTATGAAATTATTGGTCTTTTGCCGGGATCGCACATGGTTGAACTTCAATTGATAAGATTTGGAGAGCTTTTTAATAAACCTTTGAATCCCAGCAGAATGACTTTCATTACGAAATAACCATTAACGTATGTTTCAATTTGGTATTTTTTTTAAAGTGTTATTACTCCACTTATGCTTTTTAGTTTTCACTGGAGCACAAGAAATCAGCAATACTTACATACACTGTGGCACTCTTTTGGATACGGAGAGAGGAGTGACTTTGGGAAAAACTACAATAGTAGTGCAGGGTGATCGTATTAAAGAATTGATAAATGGTCACGCAATACCAAATGCAGGAACCCAATTAGTTGATTTGAGTAAATATACCGTAATGCCAGGTTTTATTGACTTGCATGTACATATTGAAAGTGAATCTAATCCACGGTCTTACTTAGAGAAATATACTCTAAATGATGCCGACAGAGCATTTTTGGCTCAGCATTTTGGTCTAAAAACGCTTAAAGCTGGATTTACAACTGTTCGTGATCTGGGTGGCACGGGGGTTAATGTTGCCTACCGCAATGCCGTGAATGAAGGTTTGGTAAAAGGTCCAAGAGTATTTACAGCAGAAAAATCCATTGCTACTACAGGAGGTCATGCTGATCCGACCAATGGCTCTAATCGTCTTTTTGTTGGCGATCCAGGTCCAGAAAGCGGGGTAGTTAATTCACCAGAAGAAGCCAGAAAAGCGGTTCGTCAACGCTATAAAAATGGGGCTGATCTCATTAAAGTAACAGCTACAGGTGGTGTCCTTAGTGTGGCTGCTAGTGGACTTAACCCACAGTTTATGCAAGATGAACTGGATGCTGTAGTACAAACTGCCAATGATTATGGATTTCATGTAGCAGCTCATGCACATGGAAAGGAAGGAATGAAGCGAGCCATTCTTGCTGGAGTTAAGACTATAGAGCATGGCACATACATGGATGATGAAATTATGGCCCTTATGATAGAAAAAGGAACTTATTATGTTCCAACTGTAAGTGCTGGCAAATTTGTAGCCGAAAAAGCCAGAATTGCAGGGTTTTATCCAAGAATGGTTGCCTTAAAAGCAGCTGAAATTGGACCTCAAATTCAAAATACTTTCGCAAAGGCGTACAAAGCCGGTGTCAAAATAGCCTTTGGAACGGATTCTGGTGTCAGTCTTCACGGAGATAATGCAACTGAATTTATTTTAATGGTTGAAGCGGGTATGCCCACCATCGAAGCCATTAGCTCTGCGACATTAACAGCTGCTGAAGTTTTAGGTAGATCTAATGATTTAGGCAGCATTAAAGCTGGAAAATTTGCCGATATCATCGCAACCGATGGAAATCCTTACCAACAAATTGAAGCGGTTAAAAAAGTTGTTTTTGTAATGAAAGGAGGTGAAGTAATTGTAGACTAAAAGTGTACAAAATATTGATATACAATTATATATAGCCTTAATTGGCTGTTTTTTTGTTTTCCTATTTCTAAGGTGCCGATAACTCGCAATTTCTGCTCAACATTTTTGTTTAAATTATTTCGCCTATAACTTAAACAATATCGTGCTAATTCAAGTTAAAGTTCTAAATTTTAACATGAAAATTGGAGATTCCTTACCCAATGTTTGTTCCCATGATCAGGATGGTAATGAAGTTTGCCTATCTTCCTATGTAGGTCGAAAGTTGGCAATATTCTTTTATCCGGCGGACATGACCCCTGGATGTACTGCTGAAGCCTGTAATTTGAGAGATAATTATCCTGCTCTCTTAAAAGGTGGATGGTCTTTACTTGGGGTTAGTACAGATACTGCTTCAAAACACAAGAAGTTTATTGAGAAATACGACCTACCTTTTCCTTTGCTCGCAGACACAGAAAAGATTGTAGTAAATGCCTTTGGTGTTTATGGTCCAAAAACTTTTATGGGCAAGTTGTTCGAGGGAACACACAGAAAGACCTTTCTTTTCAATGAAGAGGGAAAATTAGTAAGCATCATTGAAAAAGTTAAAACTGCAGATCATGCAAGCCAGATTTTGGAAGTAATGATGTAGATTTAAATAGATTTAAGTTCTCATATTAATGGGTTTTTAGCATGAAGGCTTCGCATCAAACGGGATGCGGGGCTTTTTATTTAACACCCTTAATAACGTGGACAACTGTGGTAAACCGCTAAAAAAATCAAAAACATGTGGAAGTTTGGGCTTTCTCCTTCAGATAATGATTCCCAAGCAAACCAATCTCTAAAATCTCCTTCCGAACGAATCTCCATTTGAAAAG
>CAYUZA010000206.1:0-4697 GCA_964449535.1 uncultured Saprospiraceae bacterium | reverse complement strand
AAATCCACAGAATGATGGTGATCAGAAAAAGACTGTGCAACCGCCATGAATCAGATGTTGAGCTATGCATATATGTTTTCCTTTATCGGTACAAGAAAAGTATTTTCTACCCAGGCATAAAAATAAAACCAAATTCGGAGGTCTAATCATTTTACCCCAATTAGAAATTGGCAGTTAAAATTCTTCGAGTCTGAACTCATCATCCAATTCTTTGTCTTCAGTAGAGTCTCCCTGTTTTTGTCGGTACAAGCTACAATCTGTTATTATAGAGCGAGGTTCTGGCGGCGATTGAAATCTTAGCTTTGAATCATAGTCTGCAGTAGGGTCACTTTCCAATCTTTTCAATAGTCCAGCACACATAGGCCTTGCCATTCGGCTTCCTTGTCCATTTTGAAACGATCTGAAGCGAATCCACCGATCAGATCCTCCTACCCATGTACCAATCACTAATCCAGGTGTAATACCAATAAACCAGCCATCAACATGATCATTGGTGGTTCCCGTCTTACCCCCAACGTCTGATGCTATACCTTGACCTTTCAAAACACTTGCCGAACCCCTTAAGAGTTCTACCATAGCAAAATTTGATTCTACAGGAAGGGCCACTGTTTCTTCTTCTACAGAACGATATATTACTTTTCCAGAATGATCTTCTATGCGGGTAATAAATATTGGTTTTTTAAATACTCCATTATTAGCAAATACGGCATATGCTCCTGTCATATCCATGAGCGACAAGTCAGCAGAACCCAGACATATGGAAGGTTGTTTCGGAAGCTTATATTCCCCATCGGCTCTACGCTGCGAACTATCAATACCCATGGAATGCAACATACCTCTAACGGGCTCAGTATCTCCTAGTTCTTTCATCAGAAATACAGAAACGGAATTGACTGAATTTCTGAGCCCATCATACAAATCCAATGTTTTACCCGTGAAACTACCTTCTGAGTTTTTTGGTGACCAGGGTTCTAGCAATCCAAATTTCCCCTCTCCCGGCACAATTGAGTATTGAATGTCCGAAACAGGATAGCAGGGAGAAATTCCAAAATTGGTTATTGCTGCCGCATAAATAAAGGGTTTGAAAGTTGAACCTACCTGGCGATTGGTTCGAATATGGTCATATTGGAAATATTTGTAATTGACACCGCCAACCCAAGCTTTGATGTGACCGGTAGCGGGTTCGATAGCCAATACACCTGACTGCATAATCATACGGTGATATCTTACTGAATCTAAAGGACTCATGAGGGTATCAACTTCAAATTTGCTATTTGAATAGCTAAAAACTTTCATGCGAATTTTCGTCTTAAAATCTTTTTCTTGTTGACGGGTAAATTCTGTAAATTGAGTCCTTAGCTTATCATGCCAATCTGTTCCAGCTATTCGCTCATACAATGAGAGTTGGTCGCTGGTAATGGATTTTTTCTTTTGCCATTCTTTGAGTTTTGCAGAACTAAATCCTGGATCAGATAACCACTCCAAATCAGTATCCGACAAAATAATACCGCCAAATTCATCCTTCACTTCTTCAAGAATATCGTCCATATAGATAGCCCGAAGCGTTTTATATCGCTCTGTCTGTTGTATTTGACTTTTTAAGGTGTTCGATCTAAGTTTTTTCTGAGCTTCATCTGCTCCATCTGTCCAAGGATCTCGTCCGCTCCATTCAGCTCTATAACGCTGTTGAACAGTTGCCATATGCTCCAACATGGCTTCTTCAGCGTATTTCTGAGTTTTTAAATCCAGGGTAGTGTAAATTTTAAGCCCATCTCTGTATATATTGTACTCTGTTCCATCGGGTTTTCGGTACTCTGGGCTACTTAATATTTTTTGCACCTCTTTTTTTACCTCCATTAGAAAATAGCGGGCTACGCCCTCACTGTGGGTTTCACGTCTAAATTTGCTAATATCTATTGGCGTATTCTTTAAAGAATCGAGCTGCTCCCTATCTATCCAGCCTTGCTTGCGCATCTGAACCAATACTGTATTTCTACGCTGTAGGGCTATTTCCATACGCCGCATAGGATTGTACAGCGATGGGTTTTTAAGCATGCCAATAAGCATAGCTGCTTCCTCCAAATTAAGATCTTTCTGGTCTTTGCCAAAGTAGGTTTCAGCTGCTGCTTGTACACCGAATGCACCATAATTAAATTCAAACTTATTGAGATACATGGCAATAATCTCCTCCTTGGTATATCGACGTTCTATTTTAACTGCTGTCAACCACTCTTTAAACTTAATTATGACTAGGCTGAAAAACCTGCTGATTTTGTTTTTTCCGCTTAAATCGCGATCCGAAAATAGCAATTTCGCCAACTGTTGACTAATGGTACTTCCTCCTCCACCACTCTTTTGTTGCAGAATCACCGTCTTAAAAGCCACTCGACCCAAGGCTTGAAAATCTATGCCTGAATGTTGCATAAATCGCGCATCTTCTGTAGCAATCAAGGCATGTACCAAATGTTCATTGAGTGAATCGTATCGAACCTGCACACGATTTTGAATAAAATGTCGACCCACCAAAGACCCATCACTGGCCAATACCTCTGTAGCAAAGGTGTTTAATGGGTTTTCTAAATCATCAAATGTTGGAAGTGGGGTAAAAGATAAACCAATAAAAAAAAGTATAATACTTCCCAACAAACCCGTCAAACCCCACCAAATCCAGGCTATAATGCGATTGGAAGGTTCAGGTTTTTGGTTTTTGTAATACATATAACTTAGTTTTAATGCAAAAGTACTACAAAGTCAATAATTCTTAAAGACTTAATCCTTTCTCACAAGAGCAAACTGATCAAATATATCTTCGAATTTGACTATAAATCCATGAGTAGTAAAGCGGGTTCTTCCAAAAGCCTTTTAACCCGTACTAAGAAAGTGACAGAGCTGCTTCCATCTATGACCCTATGATCATAAGAAAGCGCTATGTACATCATAGGTCGAATTACCACCTGACCATTGACTGCGATAGGTCGCTCCACAATATTATGCATTCCTAAAATAGCAGATTGTGGCTCATTTATTATGGGCGTGCTTAACATAGAGCCAAATACACCTCCATTGGTAATCGTAAAAGTACCACCACTCATTTCCTCTAAGGTTAGCTTTCCTTGCCTAGCTTTATCGGCCAGTTCTTTGATTTTCCATTCAATTTCATGAAATTCAAGAGATTCTACATTATGAACAGGAGGTACAACCAAACCTGTAGGGGTAGATATGGCTATTGAAATATCTGCAAAATCATGATACTTGAGGTTTTCTCCATCCAATTGGGCATTTACCTCTGGCATTTCCATTAATACTTTTGCGCAAGCTTTTGCAAATAATGACATAAAACCGAGTTTAATGCCATATTTTTCGACAAACTTATCCTGGATTTTTGATCTGAATGCCATTAGAGCAGAAAGATCAACTTCATTGAAGGTAGTCAGCATCGCCGTCTCATTTTTGGCAGATACAAGCCTTTTCGCTATGGTGCGACGCATTCGCGTCATCTTTTCTATCCTTGTTTCGCGGCTAAATGCGCGAGGCGTTGGGGCTATTTTTTCAACCTTCTTTGGTTGTATTTCATTCGCTTTTTGCGCGTCTTCTTTAGTGATGCGTCCGTCTTTTCCCGTACCGATTACAGTTGCAGGATCTACGCCTTTAGATGCAAGAATTTTTTCAGCAGACGGTGACGGGTGACCACTTGCGTAGCTGGCTGTTTCTTTTGTTTTTTCTGCCTGAGAAGTCGGAGCTACTTCGGGGACAATCGGCTTTGTTTCGCTTTTTTGCGTCTGCGCATCAGCAGAAACGCTTGTGTCTACCCTTGCTACAATTGCTCCAATCTCCAAATCATCACCTGCTTTAGCCACTTGTATTAATTTTCCTGCCGCTTCAGCCGGAAATTCAAGCGTGGCTTTATCTGACTCAAATTCGCATATGGGTTCATCCAAAGAAATATAATCGCCATCGTTTTTAAGCCACTGAGATAGCGTTACTTCTGTAATCGATTCACCGATGGCCGGCACTCTAAGGTCTATTATAGGCATAGCTATGACTTATTTTGGGGTAAAAATACGTTTTTTTAGCTCCTATATAACGCATATTTTCCATATTCGTTGCGCAAGCTTATTTTCTCTCTTGAGTTAGCTGCACTAACTTATACTTCGCTTCAGCAAATTTGATTATTCATTGCAATCAAGCGGTGCAAATAATCCACAAATTTGGAATAGCTAAAACAGGATTGTAAATCTGTAAAAGAATATCAATTTGAATGCAAAAGCAGTAATCAATTACATGGCTAACGCAATAGTCTGTTTGGAGACTTTGGTTAATGCAATTGGTAAAAATCTATAATTTGTTCTGCCAACTCCATGCCTATATAGGATTGTGCTTCCATTGTTTCTGCTCCAATATGCGGTGTTAGAGAGATATTCGGGTGCTCCAATATTCTTAGGTCAGGTGTAGGTTCATTGACAAAAACATCCAATCCTGCACCGGCAATCTTGCCGCTGTCCAAGCCTTCTAACAAAGCCTGTTCGTCAATAACCCCGCCTCTAGCAGTATTAATGAGGATAACACCATCCTTCATTTTTTCAATTTCTTCTTTACCTATTATTGCCTTACCTCCGACCATTGGTACATGTACAGAGATAATGTCGCTGTTGGCAATTAGTTTTTCCATTTTAGTAGTTCTGACTTTAATTCCAAGG
>CAYUZA010000205.1:0-4705 GCA_964449535.1 uncultured Saprospiraceae bacterium | reverse complement strand
GTAGGTCCCGGGTTGCACGAGATTACTTATACCGCATATAGTATCAATGAGTGTCCGGGGTCGTGCGTCTTCTTTGTTGATGTTCAGGCACTCATACCAATAGTATGTCCAGATGATGTTACATTTTGTGCATTTGAAGACCAATATTATATAGATGGTGCTTTCCCTTTGGGTGGTGTATTTTCAGGTCCCGGAGTTGAAAATGATATATTTACACCTGAAAATGCAGGTTTTGGCGTGCATGAAATTTTTTATGATTACAGGGGAGGTGTTTGCGATATGCAGTGCAGCTTTTTTATTCATGTAAATGAATTGCCAGCTCCTGAGTGTCCTCCCGACAGAAGCGTTTGTATAGGAAATCCTGAATTCTTCATTCCACCTGCAAGTATTCCTGGAGGGCTATATGATGGCCCGGGGACTACGGGCGATAGATTTGATCCAGCTTCTGCGGGTGTAGGAGCGCACGTGATTACTTATTATGTTGTTGACCCATTTTTCTGCGAGGGTACTTGCCAGTTTATAATTACAGTAAGTCCTGATATTGAGTTGACATGTCCTCCTAATCGGGAAATTTGTCAATTCGCGACCCCTTTTACAATTGAAGGAGCTCAGCCTACAGGTGGTGTATTTTTGGGGCAAGGAATAAATAGTGGCAAATTTGATCCCGCAGTATCTGGTATCGGCTCTTTTTCTATTGCTTATACCCTTCCGGGTGCGCCTTGTCCGGATACTTGTCGATTCACCATAAATGTGACCGGCGACCGTCAGGCTAGTTGCCCTTCTAATAGGTCTGTGTGTTTAGATAGCGGGCCTATTACAATAGGCGATGCTACACCCAGTGGCGGCGCTTATTCAGGACCTGGTTTGACAGGCAATAATTTTGATCCTTTAACTGCCGGCGTAGGACAACATCCTATTCAGTACCGTATTATTGATGCAGAAGGGTGTAGGTATTTGTGTTCTTTCTCCATCACAGTAAATCCTCTTCCACAAGTGAATGCGCCAGACGACCAGCTTCGCTGTTCAACTGATGCAGCTTTTACGCTTTCTGGAGCCTCACCTGCCGGAGGGGTTTTCTTAGGGCCAGGAGTTAATGGCACAACCTTCAATCCCGCAAATGCTGGCCCTGGACTGCATGCGATTCGTTATACCTTTACCAATAGCAATGGATGTCAGAATAGAGATTCTTTTGAAATTCGGGTCATTGAATTCCAGGATGCTGGACCCAATATTCAGTTAGCATGTTTTAAAGCGGATACAGCATATTTAGCAGCGGGAGGATCAGGTAATTGGGTTTTTTCTAGTAACAATACTGGTTCCGCTACTATAGATAGTCCAACTTCACCTACGGCTAAAGTCTTTGATTTTACTCAACCGGGTATTTATGTTCTGTATTGGGAGGTTGGAAATATTTGCCGTGATTCAGTGATATTGGACGTGGATGATGATTGCAGGTGTATCGTTCGCAACAATTTTATTCAGACGGGTCAAAATTTATTTTGCGAACAAATATCATCTCTGCTCATCACAGGCCAGGTTCCTACCCCTGATGGGGGTACCTATGCATGGGAGTGGAGTACAGATGGGACCAATTTTGTCCCTGCTCCTGGAATTGCCGTTAATCGTGACTACACGGTTACTAATCTAGGTCCAGGGGTGTACTTTTTCCGGAGAATATATGAAACAACTACGCCTGAAGAGTGCTATTCCTTAAGTAATGTCATTCGGTTGGAAGTGGTGAAATTATTAAATGCTGGTGCACAAACTGTGTTCCCGACATTGTGTGAGGGCGAGAACACTGTATTTTCATTGTGGGAATTAATTGATGGAGAGGATAGTGGTGGTGTTTGGACAGAAATATCAAATATACCTTCCACTGGAGGAGCATTTGAGGCCTTTACTGCCAGATTTGATGCTGGAAGTCAGAAACCTGGTATTTACCGATTTAGGTATGTTGTAACCTCGTCATTGCCTTGCCCTGCGGATACCAGTGAAGTAATTATTCAGGTTTTTGCATTGCCCGTTGCCGAAATCACCGTGGATCCGGGCGAAATACTAGATTGTCAAATTACAAGTATTCAATTGAAGGCCAGAGAGGGTGCACATTGGAGATACAGTTGGTTTAAAGGGAATGCGCCCGTTTCTTCAGGCCCTATCCATTCTGTTCAAGATAGCGGTTGGTACCGACTAGTAGTTATAGACACCCTGAGCGGGTGTGAATCAACGTCTTCGGTATATATTAGTGATAACTCAGATTATCCTTTTATTTTTATCGCAGAGCCCCTGCTGTTGACATGTGAAAGAACTTCAGTGACCATTAATGCATCGGGTTCTCAAACCAATGTTAATATCATTCATGAATGGTTTGATAGTGCAGGCAATAAATTAAGCAGTTCCGGTTTGGAGCAAATAGTCCAGCAGGCGGGTTTGTATACTTTAAGATCTACAGATACCATAAACGGGTGTAATAATACAGCACAAATAGAAGTTCGAGAGGATAAGGTAGCCCCTGTTGTTAATGCCGGACCAGATCAAACCCTATTCTGTGGCAGGACCACAACTTCACTAGAAGGTACAGCCAGCAGTCCGTCAGGGAGCATGTCTTATCGATGGACCACTATTTCAGGAAGGGTAGTTAGCGGTCAAGATGGATTAACGCCAAGAATTGACGGTGGTGGTTGGTATTATCTAAGAGTCACGGATTCGGTTAATGGTTGTTCCTCAGTAGATTCAATGTTTATCACCTTATCTGATGAATCTTTTGATTTTACTAGAGCACTTGGCGATTCTATCTGCCATGAAGCTGCAACAGGAAGTCTTCAAATTGAAGCTGCTGGATTGGCCCCTATGGAACTTTTCCTGAATGGAGTATCTTTCGGGACTCAAACAACTGTTTCAGGATTAAAACCAGGTCTATATAATGTTAGAGTAGTTGACAGCCTTGGCTGTAGGGCAGACACCACCTTATATATTCAAAAGAGATTGCCTGTAAAAGTAGAATTACCAGTAAGAATTGTAATGGAGCAAGGTGATACGAGCTTGGTTGAGGCAATTGTTAATCGCGATGCTAATCGTGTACGACTTATGTGGACCCCTTCGGATCGGGTAAGTTGTGACACTTGTAATCAAACCCTAATTTGGCCAGATATTCAGACTACCTATCAGGTTTTTGTAACAGATGAATGGGGCTGTACAGGCCAAAGTGTAATGGAAGTTTTGGTTAAAAGAAACATTCGGGTGTTCATTCCTGGCGCTTTCTCTCCTAATGGGGATGGCAATAATGATGGTTTTACCCTATATAGTCCTGAGATTAAGGAAATAATGCACTTGGAGATTTTTGATCGTTGGGGAAACCGTGTGTTTGACAAACGCGCGTTTCCGCCAAATGATCCTTCAGCAGGTTGGAATGGCATATTTAGGACCCAACAAATGACACCGGCAGTATTTGCGTTTGTAGCTGAAGTGCTTTTGCATACCGGTGAACAACTGAAATACCACGGTGAGTTTCAGCTAATCAGGTAGACTAATCGTAGGTTATGTTCTGTGGAGCAAGCAGAAATTATTAGTAGACTCACAGCCTAAAGTAGCTTTACACTGCTATTTTTGTCTCCGAAATTATAATAGCCGGACCGTTTTGTGCTTATAGTGTGAGTGCAATGGGTTACATGTATTCCTTATGGGTAGATTCAAAACACTGGTACATCATTTGAAATCAGCCCTCAAGGGTGAGGAAAGGGATTACACTAAGGGCAGTATCAATTTGTCCATTTTTATGTTGGCCGTTCCCATGGTACTGGAGGTCGCATTGGAATCTGTTTTTGCAGTAGTTGATATTTATTTTGTCAGTCAGATTAGTAAAGATGCAGTGGCTATCGTAGGTCTGACCGAGACGATGTTGACCCTGATTTATTCGGTTGCCATTGGAATTAGTATGTCGGCTACGGCTATGGTTGCTCGTCGCATAGGTGAAGGCAGCAAGCGAAAGGCTTCGATGGCCGCGTATCAAGCTATTGTTTTGGCAATAATGGTATCACTTTTATTAGGTGTTCCGGGCTTTTTTTTCGCAGAGAACATTTTATCATGGCTTGGAGCTAGTGAACAAATGATTGACCATGGGGCAGTTTACACCCGTTGGCTGTTTGCATGCAATTTTAGTATATTATTTTTATTTATTTTAAACGGGATATTTAGAGGAGCTGGTAATCCAGCTGTTGCCATGCGCTCGCTTTGGCTTGCCAATGGCTTGAACATGGTATTGGATCCAATTCTGATTTTTGGTCTTGGTCCCATTCCTGCCATGGGAATTGAAGGAGCAGCGATAGCCACAGTGATTGGACGTTCTACAGGTGTACTGTATCAGTTTTGGGTATTATTTTGGGGCAATTCCAGTATTCGTCTACACAATACCATTCGAATTATAAGACCAGATATGCTTCTTACCTTGGTGAAGGTTTCCGTAGGCGGCATAGGTCAATACCTTATTAACTCAGCGAGTTGGATATTTTTGGCGAAGATTATGGCAAGATTTGGAGCAGATGTGCTTGCTGGGTACACCATTGCTATCCGGATTATTATATTCGCTATCATGCCTTCCTGGGGTATTGGAAATGCTGCTTCAACATTGGTAGGCCAAAATCTAGGTGCAGGGCAGCCAGACAGAGCCAACACATCGGTATGGCGAGCCGCATTTATAAATATGCTGTTT
>CAYUZA010000204.1:0-4707 GCA_964449535.1 uncultured Saprospiraceae bacterium | reverse complement strand
CATCTAACCAATTTATTACATGAAAACGCTTCAACGAAGACGTTAGTAAGTATCATGCATGCCAATAATGAAATTGGAACCTTAAATGATATTGCTTCAATAAGTCAATTATGTCAACAATCGGGCGCATTATTCCATACAGATACCGTACAGACTATTGGACATTTGCCGATCGATCTGCAAGTTTTACACATAGATTTTCTATCGGGTGCTGCTCATAAGTTTCATGGTCCAAAGGGTATAGGTTTTTTGTATATCAATGGCCAACAACATATAAAACCATTCATTGATGGTGGAGCACAAGAGCGCAATATGCGCGGTGGAACTGAAAATATTTATGGTATCGCAGGATTGGCTGTTGCACTGAAATCTGCATCTGACCATATGACCGAGCATCAGCAAAAGATAGCAGCACTTAAACACTATTTCAAGGAACGGTTGGCCAAGGAATTTCCCGAAGTTTCTTTTAATGGTTGTCCTATAAGTAGTCTTGAGACCGTACTCAGTGTCCGATTTCCATCTCATCCAAAAAATGAGATGTTACTCATGCTATTAGACATTCACGGCATAAGCGCATCGGGAGGAAGCGCTTGTAGCTCGGGCTCAGAAAAGGGCTCACATGTGCTTGAAGCTATAGGTGCGTATTCGGATTCGAAAAGCATACGATTTTCATTTTCCCACTTCAATACTAAAGAAGAGGTAGATCAAACAATAGCCGTTCTTCAAAACATTTTGATTACAGAAACAGTACCTGTTTAAACAGCATTTATTCTGGCCCGCTCCCCAAAAACTTCTTTCGCTTTAATATTGTAAGCGAGAGCCGCTTCTTTGGCTGTGTTAAACATTCCAATGTGAACAGCTTTACCATCTATTGAAATAATAGCTCTATACCTTTTGTTCTCTGCATACACACCCGTAAATCCCGTTTTATTGTTGGATTTTCGCATTCTACTGGCCAAAGATCTGGATCTCCATACCAAATTGCTCAATCTACAATCCAGCTTATCACCATTCTTTGTTCCCACCAGGTTGTTCTCATCAGAAGAAGATGTTTTCAAAAATCTATCCGCAATGTACCGGTGAAAATAAATGGTCTGTGTTTCGTATTCTTTAGGTTTCAATTTGCGGGTTTTCTGGTAAACCGCACATCCACTGGAATGCTCCCTAAGTTGATTTAATAGATCTAATCGCTGCACCTCTGGATCCTTAATAAGTTGTTCATAGACTTTCTCGTCTAGGATCACTACTTTTGAGGAGTTTTTAAGTGGGATATTAACGTTCATAAGTCAGATGAATTAATTGGTTAATAAATAGATTAACCCGACTTTTGTTTAAACTATTTAGGCATTTTATTAAACAATACAGATGAACATCCATATAGAACGCATGATGCGATGCGTATATTTGGCTAAAAAAGCTGCCGGATATCAAAATACCAACCCTTTGGTAGGTTGTTCTGTATATGAAAATAATAAACTTGTCGCTGAAGGGTGGCATCCATATTTTGGTGGACCTCATGCAGAAGTAGTGGCTTTGGATAAATGCTCTCCCAAAGGCAATGTATATCGCCAATTGTATGTTACACTTGAACCTTGCACTCACTTTGGCAAAACCCCACCTTGCGCTAACAGGATTATTAAAGAAGGCATAAATGAAGTGCATATTGGTATACAAGACTCCAATCCATTGGTTAGTGGCAAGGGAATTAAAATGCTTATGGAAGCGGGTATTAAAGTGTATAGGTATGATCACATTCCAGCTTTCGCTCAGCTGATACGTCCTTTTACAAAGAGTTTAAGCCTTAAAAGACCCTACATTATTTTAAAATGGGCTGAAAGCGCAGATGGCTTTATTGGAAAACCAAATACTAACCTTAAATTAAGCAATATATTCAGTGACCGAAAAGTGCATATCCTTCGGAACAAAGTGGATGCCATTTATACAGGTAATCGAACCATTGAGACTGACAGACCGGCTTTAAATAGCCGAGTCCCGCCATTTAAAGACCCAGCAATATTATGTATAAATTTCAATGGTACTGTACCTTTGGATTGGATAGAAAAGAATGTAAAAAATAGAGATTTCTATTATGTAACTTCTAATCAAGATTTATTAGCTGATCAAATGAACATAAAACATGTAATACGAATTGGTTCAGTTCATTATAATGAGGACACATGGAATAAAACCCTTTCTTGGTTGTATGAAAATAACATAGGGACATTGTTGGTAGAAGGAGGAAGTCAGGTTTTACATTTTCTTATCCAGCATAAATTATGGGATGAAGCAATTGTAATAAGGACTGAAAACAGTTTACATGATGGTATTCTCGCTCCTAAAATTTTAGGCGAGACCCTTACTACTGAAAAAGTAATTAATGACCAGTGGTCTTATTACGTGAATGATGATATTACGGCTGATCGTCCTTACTCATTTACCTTGTAAATAAATTGATTAGAACAAATAGTTTTGTAATTCCTGTTGAATTTTAGGATTAACAGCCACGGCTAGAATGATGGAGACTAGCATTCCAATGAGGGCGAATAAAATGTCTTTACCCACGAGTTTTAAGGTATTTGACATTGAATTTTTACTTTTATACCTGCCGGAAATAGACATTGAAAGTTCCCTTCCGCCCAACAAACCAATAAAGACCCAGGTGGTCGACATAGGAATATTGCTTTGCATTTTAAAGAAGTAAAGAATTGCTGCATAAACAATATCTATAATTGATGCACTTCTAACGTCTTGCATGTCTGACTTTTCAGTTACAATTTTTTGTATTTTATCTCCTCGAAGATAAAACAGCAGTCCGAGACCGAAGAAAATGAATGAAGTGAAAAATAAAAACTGAGTTATATCCAAGCTACGGGGAAGATACACTGCAATATTGGCCGCGTCTTGCATGATCCAAACTGCCCATAAAATACCACTTATTGCCCATTGGCCAATTCTCCACCAATGGTAATGTTTTGTTTCCCGATCTGTTATCCAAGTTACGACCCTTGCCAACACAAACCAAACCAAAATAGCCATTGCAAATGCAAGCCCATAACCAGTGACTGATTTTTTAGTCATGTCAAATATACCAGATGAGCTGGCACTAAAGGCACTTAGTAAAAGAAATGTCGTTGATACCGGCATTCTTAGTCGAGTAAGTAACAAGAGAATTAGTGGAGCGGCAAGCTGCAAAAATTTAAAATTATCAGGATGAGGAAATTTTAGATTCCCCTCTTTGTCAGCCACTAACAAACGTTCGTAACTCACATCACCTCCATAGTTATACCAGGAATAAAAAGCAGTAATCACAAATATTCCACCTATAAATAGCCAGAGTTGCCACCATTTTCGATCTGTATTAGAAGCAAGAAAAGTACCAATCGTTTGTATACTATCATTCGCGATAGCTGAATATCCTGCAAAAGCAAAGCCTATCCACATAGCAATCTTTGGATAAGGATAAAACACACCCGCTATAATAAAAAGAGTAAGCAATAGCCTTAAAAAGACGCGCTCTTTGAAGAAAAAGAGTTTTAAAACCCTATAACGCTTGCCAATTATAGCGGACTCAAACCAATCCCGAGTAAATGGTTTGATGTTTTTTTTAATGCCTTCTTGGTTTTCCACTTCAGCTATCGTTTATTTAGCCCAAAGGTATTAATACCCTTTAAAATAGGCGTATTTGAGTATATTAAATTTTTAACATTAGTGCTAAAACATTCTTTTCGCTGGTTATCTAGACAATCATAATTAAAATACTTTCGATGTTATCAAATACTTCTTACGTTTAAATACTTCGAAAACAATAAAATTATTTGCATTGGTTACCTTAAAATTATTTCCGAGCAAAACTACTTTTTTACCACTTCTCACAATGGCAAAAACATAAGTCAAAAACCATCAAACACCGTATCATAAAAAAAAATATTACATGTTATTTGCAGTTGTGTATAAAAGTCAGATATTTCGGACGAAAATAGTTCCATTAAACCTTAAACACATAATACCATGAATTTCTTTGATCTCGACACCGAATTTGAATCCGGCAAATATGAAGGGTTGACTCTGGAAGAGGTGTTCCAGAAAGACCCTAAATTCGTGGAACAATGTTTGCTCAAAATGGAGGACTTTAATATCAGTGATGATGTTATGGAAGAATTAAAAGCCATAGACGACGAATTTGAATTTTCTGCCGAGGCTCTTCAAAAAAGAGATGAGAAATTTCAACAATGGGAGCAAGAACAAGATGAGGATGATGACGATTACTACAATAATGACCCCGATTTGGAGGAATTTATGGCCTTTAATGGCGAAGAAGATGAGCCATTAGAAGATGAAGATTTTGATGAATTTGATGATTTGGGTAGCGACATGGATGACGACTACATGGGAGGTAGCTACAACTACGATGATGATGATTATTAATTTTAGTAAGTAGACATATTTTGAGTGCTCAAGCTGGTCGTGATTAGACCAGCTTTTTTTTTGTTATAAATTTCGTTTATTGCATCTTTATATTCAGACAGAGTGTTTATCCTGCATGATTTTCACCTCACAAAATACTATTCACCATGGCCTTAAATGGGCAGTAGTTAGCTTTATTTTTATACAAAATCTTATTGCTCAAGACAGACCATATTTACCTATTTACAGTGGGATGGAAATCTCGGGAGATGTTTTATTTATTCCAGGAAAATATGTTGTCAT
>CAYUZA010000203.1:0-4760 GCA_964449535.1 uncultured Saprospiraceae bacterium | reverse complement strand
ATGCCTGAAGCAGCTATGAGGTCATTAACAATGTTAAATGTGAGTGTTCTAGAATTTGCTCCTGTGTAGGCAATAGAGGAATTAATATACAGATCACGGGGTATGCCACTCACCCAAGGAAGTATTACCGTTAAATCTCCTGTGTTGGTTAAGTGATTTGTTATTACGCTTGGATGAATGTGCGCAGAAACATTGCCCGTGGCTACTGTGAGTGTATTACCAGATATACTCCAATTTGTACCAGACGTTCCTGTCTGACCGGAAGTAGATATGGTAAGGTGTTGAGAAAAAGCCACGTGAGGAATCACAAATGACAACAAAAAAACGACAAATAGAGAATACAATGTTTTCATGAAAAATGAATGTAAGTAAAAAAAAAATCAGTTTGAATTTTAGTTCATCAAGAAAACCAATCAACACTTGCTGCTTGGAGATGTGAACTGGTTTGTCAATAAATGCTACACATTAATGTGCAAATATACATGCGTGAATTGATTGGAACAGCAGAATGATATCACGGTTTTCAAATAGTAGCTATAAAAACCTTTCACGATTTTCACATGATTATGCAAAGAAAAAGAATAAATCATTGATTTACATGGACATCAAGAATGCCACTAGATTTTCATCATCTTCAAGTTTTAATTTCTTCCGAAGTGAACTGCGTGTATTTGAAATGGTTCCTGAAGATCGATTCGTGAGCTTCGAAATCTCTTTAGACGATAAATTTAATCGTAAAAAACTGGCTATTTTGATCTCAACCGGCGTTAAATCCGGAGCCAAATCCAATAAATGTTTGTAAAATGATTCATTAACTTGTTCAAATCTAAGGCGAAAATCGTCATATAACTCTTCTGGGATACCAACTTCAAAATCGCGAATTATTTTGGATAAGGTTTCTGCATCATTTCCCTTCAATTTATCACGCAATACACTCAATTTCTGGCTAATTTCCTCTGCGAATCCACTTATAGATTGCAAATGAATAGACTGACTTGTCAATTCTCTTTCTTTTAATTCTAGTTGGAGACGTAGATTTTGTCCCTCTTCTTCCAAGAGTTTATGTTGTAATTGTTGGCGTTGTTTCTTCATCCATATGATAACGGTAATTGAGACAACGAGTAAGACAAGGATAAATGTGAAAAAAATGGTTATACGCTGTCTGAGGTTAGCATTCTCTAATTTTAACGATAATGATGCCAGTGCCTGATCATTTTTCTCTCGATTTATTTTCTCTTCAAACTCCATTACAAGTCGAGAAGCGTCCGCATTTTGAATACCTTGTCGAAGCTTGAGATATTCTTTAGTGTATACAAATGCATTGGGAATATCTCCCATAAATTCATAAATCTTTGACTTTATATCATAGTATTCTGACAGCATTTCTTTATTCAGTAAATCCTTCTGAAGCTCGATGCCATCCATTAGTTCAAGCGCTTCAACTGGATTCTTATTGTCCAATTTAACATTGGCTAAGTTTATTTTATTGATAATAATCCCCATTGGAATTTCTAAGGATTTAGCTATATTCAGTGATGAATCAATGGCTTCCTCTGCCTCCGCTAAACGGCCTTGCCTTCGTAACACATTGCCATAGTTGGAAAGTGATCTAGCGGCTGGAAAAGAATTGGGCTCAGCCATCGTCAGCGCTTTTAGGTGAAATGCAACAGCTTTATCCAGAGAATCTAAACGCATAAACGACACGCCCATATTACTGCAAATTCTGATGAGACTAGCCGTATCTTTTAAAGACTCAACAAATGGCAATGCCTTCTGATAATAAGACAAAGCCCTTTCATGATTTTTCAACTGAGAATACAATACCCCCAAATTTTCAAGAATGGCTCCTTCCTCCGGATTGCCAGAACCTTCCAATAATTCTAATGCTTTCAAATAGTAGTCAATGGCCTCCAAAAAGCGATCTTCGTCTGCAGCTATACTTGCTTCAAGATTAAAACAAGAAATTTTTAATTCATCTGACAACTCCGTCTGAGGATATTGTCTTATGCTATTGAGGTAGTGACTAAGACTATCCTGGGTTTTTAGATTAAAAAATGCCCAAGCCAATTCCACATGTGCAACTCTATTAATTTCTATGTCACCATTTCGTTCTGCTAGATTTATTACCTGATGAAAAAGTGGGGTAGTTTCTCCATAATACTCTAAAGCCAAATAATTTGATGCGAGTGCCAAAAGATAATCATTTAGTACCTTACTAGTTGCTTTATTAGTATGGTTTAAAAATGAATCTAATAACATTTTTAAATCTAGAAGTGCTGTTGAATCACCATTGATATGGTTAGCTGCTAAAGTATCAATACTATTGGCTATGTTTTTATCCAATATACTATCTTCACCCTGCTCTTCATGGCAGGAAATTAAAAAAATGCCCAAAATGATGAGGATAATACCGGTATTGAGAATTTTATTTCTACTTAATCCTAATTTAAAGAAGAAAGTGGGTATTAACACTAGAAATAATTTGATAAGGATAGCTTAAATAATTGACTTCAAGTTGACCAAATACTATTTGCATTTGATTTAATAACAAAGATAATGAAACAACTATATATATATTGTCCTCACAATAATAATAAAAATTCAATAAGTTATTTGTTAGTTTTTTACCGCGCTTATGAAATTAAATAATGAGTTTTGGATCATAAAAAAATTAGCCCATGGTTTAAAACCACGGGCTAAGGGTATCGTAATCATAAGAAGTTAATTAATCCAAAGCTTCCAAACGCGCTTTGTAAAGATTAGATTTGTCAAGCTCATTAAGTCGAGCGTATATTTCCTTTAAGGCAATCAAGGTATTTTTATCATTCCCATTCAGTTTTTCCGCCTGTAAGAAGTACGGTAAAGCCTGCTTGAAAACCTCAATTACCTGCTTCTGCTTTCCCTGGTATTTTTTAATACCTGCCGCAGTAAGGTCATCTGATAGCTTATTTAACTCATTAGTCAAGGTAGCCGCTTTGTTATAATATAATGCGCCCAAACTGTACTGTGCATCAAAATTACCTTTTGATTTGCTAAGCGCTGTCTCATAATTTGCTTTTGCACTTTCAAAATATTCAACCTTTTTCTCCTCTGTAGTAGCGTTTTGATACAAATTATCATACACATTGCCCAGAGTCGTATACAATGAAACATTTTCTGGTTCTTTTGAAATGGCCTCTTTCAAACGTCCGATCAGTTCGTCCAATTTTCCCTTTTTAAGCGCATCATTTATCTCAGAAAACAATAAGTTTACATCATCCGGATATTTTTTTCTGCCATCCTTAAGGTATTTATCGGCCATTGCATCATCCCCTTTTTCAACCATCAATTGATACAAAGCATTATATATTTCAGGCTTCTCCGAACCTTTTGCAATCAATTCCTTCAAATATTTTTCAGCCTTATCGGTTTGTTTGGCACCCAAGGCAGTAACCGCTACAATAAAAATCTGGTTGTTAATTTCATCGTCAGAGCCGAACGGTGATTTCTCTTTATTTTCAATCATAAGATAATGAGCTTGCAATGCCCCTTCAAAAGCAGCAAAAGCGGTCTGTTGATCTCCGGACTGATATGCTGCATAACCCACGGCCAGCAAACTAGGCATATTCTCTGCCATACCTTTTAATACATCCTTTTTTTCATATCCTTTTAAAGCTGCTCCATAAGCCGTAAAATAGGCAATCTGCGCGTCTAACCCCGCCTGAGGATATTCAACCTTATGGCCTGGATTCATGGAGAGCATCAGATTATCAAATCGAGACAACTCGGAATAAATTTGTCCCTTTTCATATTGGGCATCGTAAGCGCTTGCAAAGGCATCATCTGCTACCACTTTATCAATTAAGTCTTTGGCTTCAAACAATTTATCCTTATTGCCATTCTGATCCAAGTAGTAGGTATTCATAGCGCGCTTCGCACTTTTCAACATTTTCTTGGCATCATCCTGTGCTTGCGCAGAAACAAAAAGGACTATGGATAGACAAAAAAGAAATACGTGTTTCATGGCTTCTAATTTTCTATTGTTGTATTTTTTGATATTTAAAAAGACGTTTTAACAGATAAAAAGTGTACCTAAGCTCTATTTATGATTCCATAAATTCTTCCGTATCGTTTGAATCGCCGTCATCGGATGCAGACACTATCGCAATATCAGCGATACGATCATCTTCGTCCAGACGAATCAATTTAACTCCCTGTGTGGCCCTTCCTATGACTCTGATGTCATTTACAGACATACGAATCATAATACCAGACTGATTGGTAATCATAATATCATCCTCTTCTCTCACCGTTTTGATAGACACTAGATTGCCGGTTTTTTCGGTCACTTGAATGGTTTTGACCCCTTTACCCCCTCTATTAGTAACACGATAGTCTTCTAATACTGAGCGCTTACCCATTCCTTTTTCGGAAACCACTAAAAGTGTAATGCCTGGATCAGCTGGATCAAGACATACCATCCCAATAACAGCGTCGTTTCCGTCTGAATCTAGTGTAATGCCTCTTACGCCGGCTGCATTGCGCCCCATAGGTCGAACGGTGCGCTCTGGAAAACGAATGGCTCTACCTTTACGATTAGCAATTATGATTTCATTTTGCCCATTGGTCAATCTTGCTTCAATAAGTTGGTCACCTTCATTGATTGTAATCGCATTGATACCATTGGCACGCGGACGCGAGTACTCCTCCACTAATGTCTTTTTCATAAGACCATTTTTGGTGCAGAAAAAGATATAATTATTCTTCAAGAAAGTTTCATC
>CAYUZA010000202.1:0-4762 GCA_964449535.1 uncultured Saprospiraceae bacterium | reverse complement strand
GCAGTGAAACGATATTGCCGGTAATGATCTAAAGTAGATTGAAATAGAGGCAAAGATTTTATGCCGATCACAACACACATGAAGGCACTATTTGCATAATCAAGACAAAATCAAAACATGGCAAAAGGACAAAAGACTGGTGGCAGAGCAATGGGCACACCAAACAAGCTGACAAAAGAATTGAGGCATGTATTGAAAAACCTGCTGCATCAGGAGCTGGAAACCCTACCAGAGCTGCTGAGCAACATGGAAGCAAAGGATAGGCTGGATGTAATAATCAAGCTGCTGCCATATGCAATGCCAAAGGTGGAGGCTGTACACTACACTACCAATGAGCCACATGATTTGGATTGGTAGTAAGTGCTGGGAGAAATCACCGGTGAAATCACCGGCCTTCAAAAGCAGTGAAACACAGTGCAAAATTGGGCACTCCTCCACCAGCTAGATGAGCTTTCTGATAGTTTTTGCTGCTATTTTGCACCTTTTGCTGGACAAAATCCCTTGCTTTCTATTGTTTTTCAATGATTTATGGCATTTACTTCACTTTCTGTATCTGAAAGTGACCACACACCCATCCGGATTGTACCATAAACAGCTTATCCGCTGCCTAGGCAAGGATGGTTGGATAGTATCAAAGGATAGGCAAGACTGCATCCAAGTGATGTTGAGCACTTGAGGAGAGCTACTTCACAGCATTTGTGAAGAAACATCTACTCCACCGTCCCAAGCAAGACCACTATATAAAGATGACCAAATAGGAACCTTAGGAAGTTTAGGAAACTCAGGTAATCAAGTCTTATTTGTCTGAGTATCCTTTTCATCCTTTGGGTAGCTATTAGATGTAAAGCCCAAAACGAAACCAAGTCAAATTCGATTTGGTTATTTGTTGACAATTTAGTATTTTTAATTAGATTTGTCAACCCAAAAAGCAGAATCCAAAATGAACGAAGTATTTGCCAAAAGGCTTAAAAGTGCAAGAGTAATGACCGGCTTATCCCTAGATGAGCTTGTTCAGCGTATTGATGGTTTGGTTTCAAAAAATGCCATCTCAAAATATGAAAAGGGCATAATGATGCCTAACAGTGATGTGTTGATTGCTCTAGCAAAAGCACTTGATGTAAAAACTGACTTCTTTTATCGTGAGTTTTCTGTTGCAATTGAAAATATTGAGTTTAGAAAAAGAAGCAAACTCGGCATAAAGAAAGAAAATTCAATTAAGGAATCGGTGGTAGACATTGTCAATCGCTACCTTGAATTAGAACAGTTTCTGAATATTCAATCGGATTTTGTCAATCCTATCCAAGACATTCAAATCAATACTAAATGGGATGTTGAAAATGCAGCAATCCAACTATTAGCTGAATGGAATTTGGGTCATAATGCACTACCTAATGTAATTGACTTGCTTGAAGATAAAGAAATCAAGGTAGTTGAAATTGACGCTCCTGAAGAGTTCGATGGTTTTTCGGGTTGGGCTGATGGTAAATACCCGGTTATCGTGCTTAACAAGGCATTTAACCTAGAAAGGAAAAGGCTAACTGCACTTCATGAACTTGGGCATTTGTTACTCCAATTCAATAAGGACCTTGAGCATAAACCCATTGAGAAAATGTGTTTTCAATTCGGTGGCGCATTATTGTTGCCATTAGACACTTTTAAAAAGGAATTTGGAGAAAACAGAAAGCATTTTGCCGTTAATGAGTTAGTGGCTATGAAGGAAACTTATGGCATGTCTATTCAGGCAATAATGGCAAGAGCTTATGCTTTAGAACTTATCCCAAAATATACCTACATCCGTTTCAATCAATGGATAAGCAACAACAAAACCGAAGAAGGATTAGGTGAATATGTTGGAATTGAAGAATCCAAAAGGTTTAACCAATTGCTTTATAGAGCAGCATCAGAAGAAATAATTTCTATGAGCAAAGCAGCAAACCTTTCAAACCAAAAATTAGCTCAATTCCGTAGAAATTTTGTTGCTATATGAAGATCATAGTCAATGATGCCAACATCTTGATTGACTTGGTTGAATTACAATTGCTCCCCAATTTCTTTGCGCTTGAGTTTGAATTTTACACCACAGCATTAGTATTCGAAGAACTAGAAGAAGACCAGCAATTCACTTTTAAAGCCTATGTTGAAGCAGGTAACTTGCAAGTTCGTGAAATGACGTATGAGCAGTTAACGGAAATCAATAATATTCAAAAGACTAAACCTGCTTTATCACCTCAGGATTGCTCTGCTTTTTACCAGGCACAAATAGAAGACGGTATTTTAATTACAAGTGACAATACGCTCAGGAAATTTGCCAAAGCACAGCATCAAGAAGTGCATGGCCATTTATGGGTTTTTGATAGGATGTTTGAAGCGGAAACAATCAGCGGAGAATTGGCTATCATTAAACTCAATGAATTATGCCAAGTAATAAACCGAAATCTTGGCTTACCGCAAGATGAAATTCAAAAGCGCATTCTACAATGGCAGGGATAACTTTGGGTCATAATCATTCTGAATCGTTAATGACCGGTTAACGGATTGATAACCTTCACTCTATTTTCTTATTCCGTCAGGCTATAGCCTTACTTCATGTTTGCTTATGTCAGGCTATAACCTTACTTTTAAATCTTTTATGTCAGGCTATACCCTTACGATATGAACAAGAAAAGGCTACAAATAGAACAATTAGAGAACAAATTGAGCGGGTTTAGTACAGCTCAACAAGTAGTTCCACCCCCCACCGGTTGGCTAAAAGCCATAAGGGTTTCCCTTGGGATGTCTCTACAGCAGCTGGCGGATAAACTATCCATAACCAAACAGAGTGTCCAAGAAATCGAAAAACGTGAAAAGGAAGGGAATATCACTCTAAAGACCTTAAGAGAAGCCGCAAATGGATTGGACATGCAGCTTGTATATGGTCTAGTTCCTAAGGATGGTAGCCTTGAAAACCTAATTGACCGGAAGGCTCGAGAACTAGCCACCCAAATAGTTTCTCGAACATCTAACACGATGAAACTGGAAGATCAGGAAAATACGAAGCAGCGTCTACAAAAAGCCGTTGAGGAAAGAGCCGCAATACTTAAAAGTGAACTGCCAAAGATATTATGGGATTAGACCTTGATTACATTGACGGCCAAACCCCTATTGATGAAGATGAAAAGGAAGGATTACTGATTGAAACCATAACCACCAAAGGAGAACTGGACGAATTCGAGCAGCAAAACATTGAAGAAGCATTGCAATGGGTGTTTGGTAAAAAATTCAAAGCCAAAGATGTCTTCACGGATAAGTTCATTTGCAACTTGCATAAACGGATGTATGGTAATGTTTGGGCTTGGGCAGGAGATTTCAGAAAAACCATTAAAAATATTGGCATCGACAAATTTCAAATACCCATGTCTCTAAAAGTTTTATGTGATGATGCATTGTATTGGTTTGAAAACCAAACCTACTCTCCTGAAGAAATGGCTATTCGATTCAACCATCGAATTGTTAGTATTCACTGCTTTCCAAATGGAAATGGGAGACATAGTAGATTAATGGGAGATATTATTATCGAGAAGCTTTTCGGCCAGGAGCCTTTCTCATGGGGAGCAGCAAACCTCTCAAAGGCAAACGACACAAGATCGGCTTACCTATAAGCTGTGAAACAAGCTGATCAAGGAAATTATCAACCCCTACTCTATTTTGCCAGATCTTAAAAATTTTCGTGTGAACAAATCGAAATAAGCTGTCCCCGTACAGAACCTAAGCCCTACTCCCAAATCCAAAATTGACTACCAAAACGAAGCATTGACAAAAAAGAACCGCCTTCGATTTCTCGTGCTTTGTTGTTGCTTATTTGTCGCAATCAAAAGGGCCATTATGGACACTTGTTCCTATCTTGATGTGCGTGTTTAGAGGCTAAATGACAGACAATATGCGTGTTTGGGGTCTGACAGAACATGTCGGGAGGTGTATCGGCAAGTAACCCACCGCCAGCCTCACCACGGCACACGGCTCTTCTCCTGCCTACCCCTTACCGGCACCCTATACTGCAACTGTATACCGGCGGCGGGGAGCACGGGGAAGGACAAGTCCAGCCGCAGGCGGTTGGAGCCCGGGTCCAGGTCGTGATAGCCATGGAAGACCGTAAAGGCTACCCCCAGGTTGAACGCCAAGGACAACCGTCGGTTGATGTACCATTCGCGTCCGATTCGGGGCACCAGAAACCAATCATTGGTCTCACGTTTGGAATTGCCTTCGTACACGTAGTGAAATCCTACCTGCGCATACCAGCGCGTGAACTCCGGATAGCGGGAGGGCACACCAAACTGCCGGCGGTAATACACCCCTGCCGCGGCCATGTCGTTATACGCATCCGGGATTGCACCGGCCACCAGCCCTATCATATGATGCCCCTCTTGCCAGCCTACACCACCATGCAACAACTCCGGCAGGCCGGCACCGGTCTGTAGCACCACGTATTGCTGACCGCGCAGCACTGTGGCTGCCAGCAGCAGAGCCATCACTACAACCTTCCGCATCTTCATCGCCCCGAATTTTTGTAACTCCGGTTGGCGGGCAGTAACAAGTTACCAACAAGAGGCCGCAAAAGAGATGATTTGCATCAGCTCACATGCGTGGATTTTCCCCGTTGCTTTCCTTAGTCTGTATACATGAAAAACACTGTCCAAAAATATGCACACCCCCCACTTGCAAATACATAATGAATCATTATACCTTTGCGCCTACAAATCAAACAGAAATTGGACGTTTCGCACCC
>CAYUZA010000201.1:0-4814 GCA_964449535.1 uncultured Saprospiraceae bacterium | reverse complement strand
TTTTTATAAAATCAATATATTTTCCTACTTCTTCGGTAATTATCGAATCAACTGAAATTTTGCTATCAACGTAGGCTAACGGCATTAGGTAAAAATTGTATTTTGATAAGTCAATGTCTAATTTCCATTCTTTAATTATGTGCATGTAATTTTTTATACAAGCAAATCCTAATTCTTGAAGTTCTTTAGTTATAGGTTCAGAATTATGAAAATGGATAGCATTATCTCTCAATTCTACAATAGATTCAATACTTTTTAAAAGGTTTTGACTAACCTTTATTTTATTGTTTTTAAGTCTATTTATAACATCAAAAATTCCTATTGTTACTGGATTTCCTGACCTATTCGTCTTAGGCTTTTTTCTTGTAGAAGCTTGACCATTTTTATTTAAAACAGATTCTAGTTCATAAAGTGAAGCCATTTTGTATTTACTGACTTTTAAAAGCTGGGCTTTAAATAAAAGCTCCCATGCGTTCACTGCTAAAATAGCAAAAGTCTCCTCTCTGTATTGAAAATTAGGCTTATTATATAGTTCTATTGCTGACAGCATAGAGCTAACAGATTTTTCAAGTAAACTTTTATATGTTTTATTTATTTTCATTTTAACTAACCTTCACTTGACCATTCATCAACATTGGCAATAGCCAATCTCGCAGTTCAGTGAGTTTTTGGTTTTCGATTTCATTAATTACTTTCTTGGAAAATAATGGTGCTATGATTTTTTCTAGATCAAGAGTCAATTGTTTTAGTGGAATAACAATTCTACTTTGCTTCAAATGCTCCTGTGTAATATGCCCCATTGTCGTTTTTCGATTTTCAGCCATCATTTTGAAATGCTGTAAATAATTTAGCAATTGATGGAAGAAAAAGGATTTAGGATGACTATTTGAAGTCACCTTAAATATATGTTGATTTAATGCACCTTTACCACCAGTCCATAACTTTACATCTAATGAAGCAGACCAAGAAAATAAAACATCTCCATTTTCAATAATTGCTTTCTCGGGAATGTTCGTTCTAACGTGTTCTGTATTTGATGAAAACCCTTCGTTCATTTCTCGGATTTTAATAACCCTTAAAAAATCAGCGCCAGTTGGTCTATATTTTTGACAAGGCAAACCGTTTTCATAATTGGCTATATCTAGTAATGTTCCAGTTTCCCACCCCACAGGAATCTCCCTCTTCAACTCCTCATTCCAAACCATTTTACCACCACTGGTTTTGTAGGGCTTACCGTTTTTATCTGGAAAATCAAACTGCACAAACCAATAATCGTAGAGCATTTTGGCCATCGCTTCTAACTCGGAATTGATGCGGTTGTTGAGTTCTATTTTGGAATCTAAGGAAGAAAGGACAAAGGCGATTTTTTGTTGGGTTGATAATTCAATATTAGGGATTTGAAATCGGAGTATTTGACTCTTATCTCCTCGAGGCATTTTGGTTCCTTTTGAACCATTCATCATGTGACTAAAAAAATCGTCTCGAAATAAAGAATAGTAAAGAAATTTCGAATCAATATTTGATTTGGCCTGAATAACTAAAACGTCAGGAGAACAACCACCATTTTTATTGGCATACCAGATTTTTTTTAAATAAGGTCGTATATTACCAATAAGGATATCACCCTCTGAATAGGCAATTAAATTTCCTTTCGGTAGAACTGGAGTAATGGTTATTCCACCTTTGTTTTGAACCATACTATCTGTTGTGACAAAACAATCGCGAGAAACTTTTAATCCATTAATCCTATCATCAGAATATTTAGCTGCACTGGACAACAGAATAGAACTACTCATACTTCAATCCATTTAATTGTTTCTGAATTTCATTCTCCAAGGTTTTTGATTCTGCAAAAAGACTATCCAAATTGGCTTTGAAACCATTCATCTTGGTTTCAAATTCCGCAGGGGTTATGTCTGTATATTCTATCTTTACCTCAAAATATTGCCCTGCACTGAAGCTAAAATTCTTTTCTTTTATCTGATCATAAGAAACAACAACTGTAAAATCTTCTATAGCTTCGTGTTTGTTAAACGTGTTAATGATTTTCTGCTCCTCTTCAGGAGAAAGTAATGTTTTTTGGTTTTTCCCTTCCTTAACGGTAGTGCCTAACTTAGAGGCATCCATCAAAACGATGTCTCCTTTTTTATTGGCGTTATCAATAAACAAAATACTCACGTTAGTACCTGTAGTTGCAAAGATGTTACTCGGCATACTTACCACGCCACGTAACATTTTTTGCTCTACTAAGCGCTCACGTATTTTACGTTCAATACCACTTTGTGCGGTGATAAATCCTGTTGGTACTACAATAGCTGCTTTACCTTTTGCCGAAAGTGAATGCATGATATGCTGAATGAACAATGGGTAAATTGCCATTCCTTCCTTTTTTGCTTTGGGGACATTCGGCATACCAGCGAAAAATCTTTCATGGTTTTCTTTTGTGTCTAAATCAGCCACATAATCGCTAAAGTCTAATTTAAACGGAGGATTAGAAACAATGAAATCAAATTGTTTCAATTTACCATTTGCATCTTTGTGATAAGGTTCTAAAATGGTATTGCCTTTTACAATGTTTGGGATGGAGTGAACCAAATCATTCAAGATTAAGTTCAAACGCAGTAAGTTAGACGACTTTTGAGAAATATCTTGCGAGTAAATCGTACACTTGTCTTCGCCAATTGCATGCGCCAAGTTCATCAACAATGTACCAGAACCAGCTGAAGGATCATAACATGTTACATCTTTTTCAACTTGAGTAACAAGACACTGTGCCATAATCTTTGCCACTGCATGAGGTGTGAAATATTCGGCATATTTACCCCCACTGTTGGTGTTGTAATCGCTAATTAAGTACTCAAAGATGGTTGCGTAAAAGTCAAATTTTTCGTGGAAGATATTTTCGAAACTGAAATTAACCAGCTTATTGATGATTGCCTTGCAAAAGTCGTCACGCTTATCCGTTACGTACTTGCTAATGTTTTCGAATAGAACAATTTTCTCACCACCTTCAGTAACTACCGAAAAAATATCGCTGTTTTCTTTGGCGATTTCTAATAAGGTATTGTCAAAAATTTCCGCAAAGTTTGCTTCGTTTTGGCGTTCAAATAAACTAGAGATAAATTGCTTGGGATTTAAGTGAGCAGTGCTTTCGCTTAACTGCATCATCAACATTTCGTAATCGTTTGCAGAATATTTCTTCAATTCTACTTCCCAATTTTCAGCTTTTGCCAAATTGGGATCTAGGCGTTTAATTTCATGAACAAACTTATCGTTTAAGAATTTATACAGGAATACCTGGGTAATAATTTTAAATTCATTGCCATCATTTCCCAAACCGTAATTGGCACAAACACTTTTTAAATCGTCAATGAGTGCTTTGGTTTGTCTTTCAAATGTTGCTGTTGTAGTCATTTATTTTTTCAATTTTTATCAGGCAACTCGGCCATGAAATTCATTCATATATTCTTTCACCATCAATCCATTTATTACCTTAGCTTGTTCAGCATTTAATGGTAGATGATGTTTGTTTTTTAATTGCTCGATGACCATTTTAACCATCATACGCTCCACATAACTCTCATTCTCCATCATTTTAGAGTTTTGTAATACTTGGGCATCCACCTCTTTTTTCAAACTCTGTAATGCCTCAAACAACTTACTTTCACTATCAGTTAATGGGTCTTTCTCCATTAATCGTTTATGTAAGCGGGCATATTTCGCATCATTATCGTATTTTGCCTTTAGGAGTTGATTGGTTCGTTCTAATTCCTTTGAAGATTTGTAAATATGTTCAAGCTCCTTAATATTTCGCTCCATTTCTTCCTTGGTTACTTCGTTTAAGTTTTTCTTTTTAAACAAACGCTCCAATTCTTCTTTCAGAGAAACAAACATGGGGTCTTTTGGATCAAAATTACCACCTAGCGATTCCCGTGTTTTCTGTAAAATATCTTTCAGTTGATCTGCCAGAACCATTTCCTCTTCTTTTACTTTTACAAAAGCAAAAAGAACGTCTTCTAAAGCGATATTTAAAAGATTACTGGTATCTACGTTGTTTTCCAACGCTTCTTTTGTATTAATGAGGGTTAGGCGGTTATTGGCTTCACGTGACAATTGGGTGAGCTTATGAAAGTCTAGCTGATCCAACAATTCATAATTTCCTGATAAGCGTATGATGTTGTATAGGTCTCGAGAATTATTTAATACTGACACGATTTCCAGGATCTGTTTACGATCACTTATCTGAGTTATCTGTTGGGAAAAGACTTCGGCATTTTTTGTATTATACTTAAATAAGACATCCTTTATCTGCTTTATTTCAGCAGTAATTTCATCCGCACTTTTAAAGATATTAGAGTAATGCTGCATTTCATCCCCCAGTTCAGATTGGAGTTCATCAAAATAAGCACGGTTCGTTTTGTCAAACTCTTTTTGAATATCGGCAAAATCTACAACATAACCGTATCTGAAATCTTTGTACGTTCGATTTACCCGTGTTAACGTCTGTAATAAGTTGTGTGCTTTAATGACACGCCCGATGTAAAGTTTCTTTAATCGTGGTGCGTCAAAACCAGTCAACAACATGTTGTAAACGAATAGAAAATCTATTTTGCCTTCTTTGAAATTTTCAACTTTCTCTTTACGTTCATCTTTGGTGCCAATATCATGGAGAATGAGTGCCGCTGACTTTACTTTACTTTCATTATTCTTTTTTTCACCATAACTAGAAGCAGGTTCGGCAGCCATGAGCAGACTTTCTTCTTGACTTTGAGCGTAGTTCGATTCAAATATTTCGAACATCATTTTTGCTTGAT
>CAYUZA010000200.1:0-4856 GCA_964449535.1 uncultured Saprospiraceae bacterium | reverse complement strand
CAGCATAATCCAATATTGTTGACCTACTACAAAACTACCACCAGAACCCAGGGTAAACTGCCCTGTAGTACAGTCAGACTGACAGAATCCTACCGTAGGATAAGGGAAACTTTGTGGGCAAAACTCTACAATTGCGCCTTGTAGACCCAAACCACCTCCAATTTGAATACAGTTGGTTGGAGCGATTGTTACAGTAACTGTTGTAGAGGTAGCTATAAAACTAAACCAGTGGGTATTGTGCAAATAAAACCCTCCATTACAGACAGGGCCCCCACTATTGTTTATCCCAGGCATAGTTGCACAAAAAAAGTCTAGCTCACAAACAATCGGCGCTTCAGGACAACCTGCTGTAGGTTCAGCAATTTCTTCATTGCAAGGTGGCTGAGCATGCAATGAAAAAGAAAAAAGAAGTAGAGCTAAAACAAATAAGTTTCTGCAAAACAGTAGAGTTCCAGTCATAATCCAGCTGAATTTAAGTTACAATTTCTTCCCGTGAGCCTAATTGATCTTCTTATAACAATCAATCAAAAGGTCACTGCGCAAAAATAAAGAAACTAATTCAACAGCCAAAATATTGAATGGCAATTCACCTGAAACGCCAAAAAAATATTGGCAAGTATACCGAAAACTACGAAAAAAATATTACCAAAATTCGTCTTTTACACATTAATATTTATCTACAATAAACACTAAATATGAACATTATCAGTAGATTAAGTATGAAACACTAGTAGTGATCCAAGAACAGGATACGATTAAAAATGGGGCATTTTTTTCTAAAAAAGAAATGACAAATGCCTTGGATTTTTAGTGAAACCTATTGCAAACCCAGCAGAAAAGCCTTTTTTTCGAGCAAGCTTTGCGCAATTTTTCTTCTTAAAGCTTTGGTATTTATAGTTGGGTATTTAATGTATCTCTTAATACCCATTTGAAAAGTCTTTAATAAATCCCCTTCAGCGAATGCGGCAATGCCCTCTATGGCCAATCGTTGCATTTTGAATTGAGATTCCGTGATTTGAACTTTTAAAATGGAGTCATGCAATTCCGTATCCTGTATGTTGATATTTAATTGCTTGGCCCGTTCAATTCTCAACAAAACAGATTCGCTTAAGTAAATTTCTGTAAGCATATCGGCAATATTCATCAGAAGCTCTTGTTCATCACGCATCTGCAACTCGCCGTCCATCTGCTTCTTTGCTGCTCCACCAGCAACCATTAAGCAAATTTTTTTGAAATTACGAATTGCCTCCCATTCATAGCCAAATTCTCCCTCAGGCTGTTGCATAGATGGCATACTAGCCAATTCTTTTTGAACAGCCCATGCTGGACCTACAATGTCCAATTCACCCTTCATTGCTTTTTTAAACAGCATATCGACCATCAACAATCGATTAATTTCGTTGGTACCCTCATAAATACGATTAATTCTGGAATCCCTGTATGCTCTGGCAATAGGATATTCTTCTGAAAATCCAATTCCTCCATGAATCTGAACTGCCTCATCGACCACAAAATCAAGCACCTCAGAACCTTCAATCTTCAAAATGGAACATTCTATAGCAAACTGCTCAGCAGCATCTAAAGTAGCCTTTTCATAAGTAGCTCCTTCAGACACTCTATGCTGCTTGTACTGTTCTATATGATTGGACAAACGATATAATGCACTTTCGCAGGCAAAAATCCGAACTGCTTGCTGAGCCAATTTATGCATGATAGCTCCAAACTGACCTATAGGTTGATTAAATTGATGCCGTTCTGTCGCATATTTTATGGACAAATCAGCTACTTTTCGCGCACCCCCCAGACACAAGGCGCCCAATTTAAATCGACCGATATTCAACACATTAAACGCTATGGAGTGCCCCCTGCCAATGTCACCTAATACGTTTTCTGCAGGAACCTTGACATTATCGAAGAAGACCTGACGCGTAGAGGAGCCCTTAATTCCCATTTTGGCCTCTTCCTCTCCTAATGTTAGACCTTCAGCACCTTTTTCAATAATAAAACACGTAAATTTCTCACCATCAATTTTAGCAAAAACAATAAAAATATCCGCGAATCCTGCATTCGAAATCCACATTTTTTGACCGGAAATCTTGTAATGACTGCCATCCTCGCTCAATTCAGCTCGAGTTTTTGCCGCTAAAGCATCAGAACCCGAACCTGGTTCAGTCAAGCAATAACAAGCTACCAAATCACCGGAAATCAAAGGCGGCAGGTACTTCTCTTTTTGATGCTCTGTACCATAATACAAAATGGGCAACATGCCAATCCCAATTTGTACTGCATAAGACACTGTAAATGAGCCCGCAGGACCTAAAATGTCAGATATCAATGTGTTTGTATTATTGTCTAATTGCAGACCCCCAAATGCCTCTGGCATATGCGAACCCAACAAACCCATATCGCCCATTTGTTTCAACAGATGCCTTGCTAATCCATCCTCCTGATTCTCTATTCGATGCTGATTGGGGTATATGTACTGTTCTAAAAAATCTCGGCAGGTGTCCATGATCATTCTGTGCTCCTCGCCTATCTGCTCAGGAATAAATGATTCTTCTGGCAATTGTTCCTCAATTAAAAAAGCTCCTCCTTTACGAAATGATCGATTTCCCATATGGCACTGGTTTTACATCACTAAACATCAATGCCAATATTACAAATAAAGTTCTAATTGCTTTCTAAAAAATAGAACTAAGCTAATTTTGCCATATATAATTTGGATGTATTATCCACTTACAATATATTATAATAAATTGGGCAATGTTTGAATAAATATTTACCTTGAATATCCTATAAATATTCTCTCGACGACCGCGAATAATTAATTAATTAGGCAACATAAAATAAGCCAAAGACCTTCCGATTAAGGTACTGCCAAAGTTCACTTAAATGCATCTGAAATTATATTTGGCAAATATTGACTTGATAACACGACTTTAAAAAACAACATCTCTACTAAACGAATTGCTCCCATTGCTCCATGGCGAGGTCATATTGCTTTTTTAAATCATTGTAGCGTTTAAGAATATGTTCGCTCTCTGAAGTTTCAAAAAAACCTTCTTTTCCCATTTCAGCTTCTAAACCTCCCATTTGTTCTTCTAATTGCTGGATGCGCTTTTCTATCAGCATCAACTCTTTATCTTTTCGCCGCTGCTCATCTTGAGAGGTTGTCGAAAATGATTGCAATTTGGGTTCGTTAATTAATGACTTCTGCTGCATCTCTACCGCCCGCATGTCTGCGAATTGTTTCTTTTCTAAATAATAGTCTACATCGCCTAGGTAGGTCTTGATTTGTTTATCCCTAAATTCCACTACCTGATCCGTTAGTCCACGTAAAAACTCCCGATCATGCGAAACAACCAACATAGTACCCGAGTAGTTTCGCAAAGCTTCCTTTAAAACTTCTTTAGAAAGTATATCCAAGTGGTTCGTGGGCTCATCCAGCAATAAAAAATTGATGGGCCTAAGCATCAATAATGCGAGTGACAGTCTAGCACGTTCTCCTCCAGATAATACTTTTACTTTTTTTCCGACGTCCTCGCCACTAAACATAAATGCCCCTAATATACCTCTGATACGAGGTCTTAATTCTTCCGGAGCCTGAGCCTCCATGGTTTCCAGCAGTGTCCTATTGGGATCTAGCGTTTCTGCCTGATTCTGGGCATAATACCCAATATGTACACTCTGGCCTATTTCAACATCACCATCACTTGGATCAACCTCCTTGACCAATATTTTAGCCAATGTAGTCTTGCCCTGGCCATTTTGTCCTACAAAGGCAACCTTTTGACCTCTTTCAATCTGGAAATCAACACTCCTTAATACCTCTAAGTCACCGTATCTTTTAGAGATACCAGTAGACTTTACTAAAATTTGTGCTGAACGTGGCGGTTCTAAAAACCGAATATTCATAGTGTGGGTATCAGCCACATCCAACTCAATACGATCCATTTTTTGAAGTTGCTTTTGCATCGACTGCGCCATCTTCGTTTTATTTGCTTTTGCAATAAATCGATTAATAGTGCGCTCTTTATCAGCAATAATACGTTGCTGATTTTCAAATGCAGCCAATAATTTTTCTCTGCGCTCTTCCCTCAATTCCAAATACCTGCTGTAATTCGCTTTATAATCATACACATTGCCCATTTCAATTTCCACCGTTCGCGTAGTGACTGCATCCAAAAACTGCCTATCATGTGATATCAGAATAACAGCACCTCCATAAGGCTTTAAAAACTCCTCCAACCAAATGATGGATTCAATATCCAAGTGGTTCGTGGGCTCATCCAGTAGTAAATAATCCGGACGCTTTAATAACATTTTAGCCAACTCTACCCTCATTTGCCAGCCACCACTAAATTCTGACAACAATCTTTCAAAATCAGACGGTTTAAAACCAAGCCCTTTCAAAATTTTTTCTGCCTCAGCTTCTGCTTCCTCAGGCCTGAACCATGCCAATTTTTCTGAAACTGTAGTAAGTTCTATGATCAATTGACTGTAAGCATCAGATTCATAATCAGTGCGACTTTCCAATGCTGCATTGAGCTCCTCCAATCTCTGATCCAATTTTTTAAGCTCGTCGAATGCCATCATGGCAAGCTCTTTGACTTTTCTGTCAACTTGCAGCAACAAATCCTGGTGTAAATAGGCAATGGTAGAACCCTTGGGGAGCGAAATTTGTCCCGAATCTGGCCTGATATCACCTGCCATCAATTTTAATAATGTGGACTTCCCTGCACCATTGCGCCCGACCAACCCCAGTTTCTCTCCAGGTGAAATGCTCAAATCAATGGTATCAAAAAGGACTCTATCTCCGTACTGTAGGTAAATCTGCTGTAAATGGATCATGGTAC
>CAYUZA010000199.1:0-4905 GCA_964449535.1 uncultured Saprospiraceae bacterium | reverse complement strand
TTCCTGACTTCCGCAGACAAAATTGACTTATTTTTTAATTAGCTGATAACGTGGCATTTAGAATAAGTTGATCTTGTTTCTGGGTGTCCCAGGTGATTTTTTTGTTACTTTAGTGCATGTTTGTGCGGAAAAAGCCGAATAAAAGTGGGCTAATAAGTGTGCAGGTAATTGAAAAGAGCCGAGGCAAGTACAAGGTTGTCAAGACTATTGGTTCTAGTAATGATATTTCAAAAGTAGAAATATTGGTATCCGAAGGCAAGAGGTATGCTCGGGAGTTAATGGGGCTGCAGGAAATTGATTTTGCCGATCATAAAAGGGTATTTGAAGAAGTTTTATCTTCTATACAAACGCATAAACTAGTTGGCGTTCAATATGTTTTGGGAAAGATATTTGATGATATTGGCTTTGGACAGCTTAATGAAGATTTATTCAAAGATCTCGTATTATATCGACTTGTCTATCCGAAGAGTAAGCTTAAAACAGTTGAGTATTTATACCGATATGAACACAAGTCTTACACTGAAGATTATATTTACAGGTTTATGGATCAGTTGCATTCTAAGCACAAGGAGCTTGTCCAACAAATTAGCTTCAATCATACATTGGGTATTTTAGGAGGAGAAATCCATGCTGTTTTTTATGATGTCACCACTTTATATTTTGAAATAGAGAAAGAAGATGAAGTCAGAAAAACAGGGTTCTCAAAAGATGGCAAACACCAACATCCGCAAATTGTATTGGGATTATTAGTAAGCAAAGATGCCTATCCTTTAGCTTACGATATTTTTGAAGGTAATAAGTACGAAGGTGAAACGATTCTTCCTGTTTTAGATAGCTTTCGCAGTAAATACGACTTTAAGAAGCTTACGGTTGTTGCGGACGCAGGTCTTTTGTCTAACAAAAACATCCAGGAACTTCATGATAATGGATATGAGTTTATTTTAGGCGCTAGGATTAAAAATGAAAAAGAAGGCATCAAAAGAGTAATCCAAAACCTAGACTTCAGTGAAAACAAAAGTCATGTCATCAACAAAGATAACCTGAAGTTAATCATTACACATTCTGAAGATCGAGCCAATAAGGACAAGCATAATAGAGAACGGGGCATTAAAAAGCTAGAAAAGCAATTAAAGTCAGGAAAGCTTACCAAATCAAGTATTAATAATAAGGGCTATAACAAGTTTCTCAAAATGCAAGGGGAAGTAGTGCTCAAATTAGACCTTGAAAAAATAGCAATGGATACTAAATGGGACGGACTTAAAGGCTATTTGACTAATTCAACAATGACCACAGAGGAGATACTTGAAAATTACCGGCATTTATGGTCAATTGAAAAAGCATTCCGCATCGCAAAAAACGAGCTGAAAATCAGGCCCATATTCCATCACAAAAAAGAAAGGATTGAAGCTCATATATCCTTGAACTTTGTAGCTTATAAAGTATACAAAGAACTAGAGAGAATCCTTAAAGTAAAACAGGTAAATCTTAGTCCAGAAAAGGTAATTGAGATAATACAGAATATTTATGAATTGACTTTGCTAACCCCAAATAACGAAGTCATTAGGAAAACCATAATAATCTCTAAAGAACAGCAGCTAATAAAAGAAATATTCGAGTTTTAATTCAGGGTGTCCCAGTGCGGAAGTCAGGAGGAAGAATTCGATGGAAAATGGTAAAAGGGACTATAAATATCCTTATAATTTTAGCCAGACATGCAAATCATCTATCGATCTGGCTACAATAGCCCGGCTGTTATCCATTACTATTGGTCTTTCCATCAAAATCGGATTATCAGCAAGTATATTGAAGGCTTCCGCCTCGCGGCCGGGAATTAGATCTTGTATATTTGAATAGGCAGCTTCCTTTTTGCGCAATATGACATCCCAACTAATACCCTCTAACCTAAGTAATGATTGCCACTCAAGTCGATCTAATGGATCAATAAGATACAACCTAACTCGGTGAGGTATACTATGCTCGATTAGAAATTGAAGGGCTTGTCTACTTTTACCACAGCGGGGATTGTGTAAAATGGTAAGCATATGCAAAATGGCTTAGTAAACGTCAAATCTAGAAAAAATACAAGGTGTAGGACCATTCATAACAGAAATCTTACGAGAGGGTCTTAATGAAAAAGACTTGGCATCCTGGGTATCCGGCAGAAGCACCCATACGGTGTATCCCTTCCAATGATGCTTGATCTGATCACTGAGTTTTTTAAAAAATTCACCCGCCCGAGGTATTTTCAATCGATCATCGTAAGGAGGATTGAATAGCAAAGTCCCCTTCGATGAACCGTCATGCTCCAATTCAAAAAAATCAGCCAATTCAATTTTAATATCTCCGTAACAATGAGCGGCTATGACATTATCTTTTGCCTTCCGAACCATTACCGGGTCAATATCGTAGCCGAGTAGCGGAGTGGGCAGATCCATTTGGCGAGCATCGTTGGCGGTAGAACGAACTTTTTCCCAAAGTTGGCCATCAAAATCCAGCCATCTAAAAAAACCAAAATCTTTACGGAAAAACTGAGCAGGCCAATTCATAGCCATCATGGCTGCCTCTAGCAACAAAGTTCCTGAACCACACATCGGATCAATGAGCGTAGAAGATTTATCCCACTCACTAAGGTGGATAAGTCCTGCTGCTAGCACTTCACTCATGGGGGCCTTGCCTAAATGACGTCTATATCCCCTCAAGTGAAGACTGGTGTCCGATGTATCCAAATAAATATTGGCCTGTTGTTTGAACAGATGAACATGCACCCGGTAATCCGGCATTTCTGTCTGTATGCTTGGTCTTACCCCAAAAGTATCTCTAAATTTATCAACAATGGCATCTTTGGTTTTTAGTGCAGTGTATTGCGTATTTTTAAATTGATCTGTAATGCCTACGGCATCAACGCAAAAATGCTGTTTTTTGTCAAAAATGGAAGGCCAATCTATGGCATACACCTGCTCATACAAGGCATTATCATCCTTTACATGGCATTCTGCCACTTTTTCTAAGATCCTAAGTGCCAACCTACTTTGGTAATTGACCTTATACATTATTTCCTTGTCGCCAATAAAACGTACACCCCGAAAATCAGGTACTATTTGCTGCGCTCCAAGGGATTGTAATTCAGCGGCCAGAATTTGCTCCAGTCCTTTATATGTTTTTGCGAAATATTGCTTCATAATGGAATTAAAAACGAACTACAAAAGTACTATTAATTAATGCGGCTAAGCTTTTCTTTTAGCATTTTACCTCGCTTGTTTTTATTTTAGCAAAATTCAATGGATCTTTAGAACAAAAGAGACTGCAATCCGTTTGAGTCAACATACAATAATAGTCTTCAACATTTTTATAAGATTTCGCTAAGCCCATGAAACAATGTCAGGTATCCCTTACTGCCCTTGAAGCGGAACCTAAACACCTGTCGATTTCTTCTGCCACAGATAAAGGTTTGAATTATTTCATCACCGATTCGGTTCAAAACTTAACGGAGGCATGGGACATGTTAGCAGAAACGCCATTATTACAGCGCGATTTTCTCCTTGCAATTGAAACTGCACCGCCCATTGGTATGCGATTTTTGTACATGTTATTGTATAATGGCTTGAATCCAATTGGTATATTCTATTTTCAGGAAGTTCCTTTTCAAGCGGGGCAAAGTATCAATTACCAAGGTGATGACAACATAGAAAATGGACGCTGTCCTTCATTTTTTGGACAGTTACACCTGTTGATCAGGAAGCAAGTAGCTCGAAAAATTGGTTTCTCTACGCTCGTGTGTGGCAATTTATTGCTCACTGGTCCTTATGGAGCTCGTTTTCACAAAGACATTCCCATAGATTCCCATCATAATTGGATTGAGTTTGCTTTTAATAAGGTCGAAAACTGGCTTTCGGAGCAGAAACGAGAAGTGCCTCCTGTTCAATTAATAAAAGAATTTTACTCGCAAGGTGAAAAACACCTTCCATTTCGTGGAGAAAAAAAATGGCATGGATTTCGAATCCAACCCAACCATATCATGCATATTCCAGCCTCATGGAATACAATGGAGGATTATGTTAATGCGCTACAGTCAAAGTATAGGGTTAGGTATCGAAGAGCACTCAAGAAAAAAGATCAGGTATTTATCAGAGAATTAAATCTTGAAGAAACGCGAAAATTCAGCTCAGCATTATATCATTTGTACCTCCAAATTGCTGGCAATGCCGGCTTTAATATGGTTCATTTACAATCAGATTATATAGCTAGTACCAAAGAACATCTTGGAGATGGATTTAAAGTATTCGTATTTGAAAAAGAGGGTCAGTTAGTAGGATTCTACTCTTATTTTATGCAGGGAGGCAATATGGATGTGCATTATATCGGATTGAATAAGTCGGAAAATATTGCGCATCAATTGTACTTAAATATGCTTTTTCAAGTTATCGAAGATGCAATAATGGCAAAGTGCAAAAGCATTAATTTTGGACGTACTGCACCTGAGATCAAAAGTTCTGTTGGTGCGGAAACTATACAAATGGATTGCTACATCAGGCATCAGTCTCCGTTGATCCAAAAATCTGTGCCATTGCTTCTAGATTTTCTACAACCAAAACTTAAGTGGGAAGAACGGCACCCATTTAACCAAACTTCAACATTAAGTCAGCTCAAGCAATAAGCCCATATTGTCTTTATGACTTGGTTGATGCCAGACGAAGGAAGTAAAGCAACCCTAGGGCGTATGACTCCGGACCCAGACCTGAGATTTGCCCAATACAGTTAGACGCAATTAAAGATTGATGACGAAATGGCTCTCGGGCTTGTACATTACTGATGTGTATTTCGACTACGGGTACAGAAATGGCCTTTATAGCGTCTGCTATAGATATGGACTGATGGGAAAGCCCACCGGCATTGAGCAAAATACCC
>CAYUZA010000198.1:0-4915 GCA_964449535.1 uncultured Saprospiraceae bacterium | reverse complement strand
AAGTAAGCGTATTTTTTTTTAGAATATGGCTACCAAAATACTCCGGAGATTTTATAATTACCATTTTTCCAGAGAACGAAGGCTTGCCAAAACATTGTACAATGTTTTGGGCTTTACCCCATGCAATCTGTCTATATTTCAACTGGCTTTATACCACAGGTCTAGTGTTACCTTAAAGGATGTTCCTGTCAATAATGAGCGACTTGAATTTTTGGGCGATGCCATTCTGTCTTCAGTGGTGGCTTCTTATTTATACAGAAAATATCCATTCCAAAACGAAGGTTTTTTGACCAAAATGAGGTCCAAAATAGTGAAGCGAGAAACGTTGAATGGGATCGCAGACCAGATGGGTATAGACATGCTACTCATGGAGTTTAATAATACAAGGCTGAGCCGTTCTATGCTGGGCAATGCCCTTGAAGCACTAATTGGTGCCATTTATCTTGATTTTGGATATTTATGGACACAACAATTTATTATTAAAAATATATTGAGAAGATACCTTGACGTTCATCAGCTGGAATCTCATGATGATAACTATAAAAGCCGGCTTTTGGAATTGTGCCAAAAAAATGGAAAAGAAGTTGAATTTGTTCTTACTGAAAAAGGGATAGTAGATAAAAGAGATCACTTTAAAATATCGGTACTGATCAATGGCGAAGCTTTGGCCATAGGAGAAAATTTTAATAAAAAAGCGGCAGAGCAAATGGCTTCTGAAAAAGCACTAGAAAAGTTATCTAGAGATGAAGGATTTGAATTTTAGGAATTTAAGGATTTATCTTTGACAATATGGACTGTGCAGCTATCCAAGAACCTGTCCATGCTGCTTGAAAATTAAAACCTCCGGTAATTCCATCAATGTCGAGCACTTCACCAGCCAAATATAAATTTGGTAATTTTTTAAGATTAAATTCTTTCATATCTACCTCTCCTAGGTCTACTCCTCCTGCCGTAACAAATTCTTCTTTAAATGTACTTTTTCCTGATATAGTAAGTGTGGTTCGCTTCAATGACTGAGCTAATTTGTTTATTTGGTCCTTATTACATTGATTCCACATTATTTCTTCATCCCAGCCATTAAATTTTACGAATGACTTCCAAAAGCGCCCTGGCATTGAAAAGGGGCATGCATTGACTACTTTTTTTTTGCTATTTTCTTCTTTGAAAATCTTTAAAAATTGAAACACTTGTTCTTGATTTTGCTCAGGGAGCAGATCCAACAACAGTTCTGATTTGTAATTAATTTCATTAAAGTATCTAGCCCCCCACGCACTAAGTCGTAATACTGCAGGGCCACTGAGTCCCCAATGCGTAATTAGCAGTGGTCCTTCTGATTGCAATGGAGTGCTTGGAAGGTTGAGTCGAACATAAGGCAAACTCAGTCCCATCAATTCGTCCAACAGCTGGCTTTTAATATTGAAAGTAAAAATGGATGGGACTGGTGGAATTATATTAATTCCAATAGATGAAAGCCATGACCACATACGAGTGCTGCTACCGGATCCTAAAAATAAGAACTGGCAAGTATAGTTTCCTTTATTGGTAGTGACAGACCAGTAATTTTGTAAGGTAAATTGTGCATCTGTCATCGATTCCTGGAGATGTAATTTGATTCCTTTTTGGATGGTTTGGTTTTGCAGGCATCGAATGATATCGGAGGATTGGTCACTTTTGGGAAATACTCTCCCGTCAGTTTCAGCCTTAAGAGCTACTCCATGCGATTCAAACCATTTTTTGGTTTCAATTGGTCCATGTCGGCTAAATGGGCCAATCAATTGTTTTCCACCTCGTGGATATGAAGATGCTAAGCGTTTAGGTTCGGTTTCTTTATTGGTAACGTTGCATCTGCCGCCACCCGAAATACGAACTTTTTGCAAAACATCTTTTCCTTTTTCTAAAATGAGAATCCTTACATGTCTATAATTACTGAAAAGATGAGCGGCTGCATAGAAGCTAGCAGCCCCTCCGCCAACGCAGATAACATCATAGTCATTATTCATGCCGTATTTTTGATCCATTGGAAGCCACTAAGATATAAAATAGCCAAATTCGAATCTGTATTTATCTCAAGGTGCTTAATTATTTAATCATCTTTTCCATAGTGTATGTATTAATGCCAATATCTTTGCAAATTCATAGATGTAATGTTATGCAAAAGGATATAAAGGTCTTCAAATTTGGCGGAGCATCGATTCGCAATTCGGAAGGAATTAAAAATGTAGCTCAAATTATTCGAGATTATCAGGATAGTCCCTTGGTGGTGGTAGTTTCAGCGCTTGGCAAAACAACGAATGCGCTCGAAGAAGTGGTGGCTACTTACTTTCAAAACCCACTCTTGGCTCCACAAAAGTTGGATGCCATAAAGGAGCAGCATTATGCATTAGCTTCTGAACTCATGGAGGATGGTAGCGAAGAATTACATTCATTGTTGAATGATGTCTTTGTGGAAGCAGATTGGATTTTGGAAGATAGTCCTCAGGATACTTATGACTACGTTTATGATCAAATAGTGAGTTTAGGTGAATTGGCTTCAAGTCGTATTCTAGCTGCATATCTTCAGAAGTGCGGATTGAATGGTACATGGATGGATGCACGTGATTTGATTTTAACGGATGAAACCTGGAGGGAAGCAACAGTGCTTTGGGATGACACCTCCGATAAAATAACGAAGCGAGTGCTTCCGATTTTAAGTGAATCAAAAATTGTGCTTACGCAAGGGTTTATTGGCGCAACGAAAGATAACGCTACTACTACGCTGGGGCGGGAGGGTTCAGATTATAGTGCGGCTATTTTTTCATTTTGTCTGGACGCCAAGAGCATGACCATTTGGAAAGACGTGGAAGGCGTATTAACAGCTGACCCTCGGTTGTTTAAAAACGTGACTAAATTGGATAGATTATCATATAGGGAGGCAATCGAAATGACCTACTATGGTGCTACGGTCATACATCCTAAAACCATAAAGCCACTTCAAAATAAGAATATACCTTTATGGGTTAAGTCTTTTGTTAATCCTGAGGGCAGTGGTACACTGATTACGGGTGAATGGGATGATATGACCTATCCACCCATGATTATGGTAGAAAAAAATCAGTTATTATTACATATTTCCACCAAAGATTACTCTTTTCTGGTGGAGCATCATATCAAAGATTTATTCACCATTTTTGATCAATTCCGGATTTTCGTCAACATGATGCAAAATACTGCCATTAGTTTTTATGCTTGTGTAACTGACGTGCCGGATCGTATCCCTCAGGTTATCCGTGCCTTAGAAGATAAGTTTTACATCCATGTGGATGATCATTTGGAGCTTATCACTATACGGCATTCACAACCACAAGTGTATGAAATGGTGAAAGAGCGAAAAGTGGTATTGTTTGAAGAGCACATGGGCGCCACTATACAGATGGTTGTTAGAGATCTGCCGGGTATGGAGTGGAAATAATTACTTTCAAAAATCAAATGTCTTTGGCTTTTCTTGAGTCGTAACATTTTCCTTTCCATTTGATTTTGCATAAAACCCCATGATCTGGTAATTTAGATCTTAAAGTACCAGGCTCAAAAGAAAATGCAAAACAAAAACAAAGCGACCTTTAACGGACGAACATCAATTCTCTGTATTTTATCAAAGGCCACAATTTATCATCTACCAGGTATTCTAGCCTATCAGCATGCAATCTTATGGTTTCCATATGCGGCTTTACATCATAACAGTAACCTTTGGCCCGATCGATCGCATGGTTGTGAGCATTGGCTGCTTTGCGAGCAAGGCGCATTTCTTCAACATGTTTTTTAATGGCGTTGATATTTTCTGAAATACGCATCATAAGATCATATTGAGCTTCATATACACTCGCTTGCAATCCGATTTGTTGATGTTTAAGAATATTTTCAGCAAGACTCGTCTGATATTGAATGGCTGATGGTAGGATCCAATTGATGCACATTTCGCCAAGGGTGCGGCTTTCAATTTGCATGCTTAGAATATATTGTTCTACCATGACTTCAAAATGAGCATGAAGTTCTACCTCGGAAAATACCCCGCTTTGACTAAATAAGGCTATTGAATCTGGTCTAATGTAAGCTTCCAAGGCTTCCGGAGTATTTGGAAAATTAGAAAGCCCTCTTCCTGCTGCTTCGTTTTTCCAGGCATCAGAATAGCCATCTCCCTCAAAGAGAATATTCCTTGATTCCCTAATGTAACGTTGAATTACAGTTAGTAAAGCGCTGTCCTGATCCATGCCATTTGAGATCATGGATTGGGTTTCGGCATAAAAGGCATTCAATTGCGCACCTACTATGGTATTCATAATAGTCATAGGCTTAGCGCAGTTTTGAGAAGAGCCAACCATACGAATCTCAAATTTATTGCCTGTAAAGGCAAAAGGAGATGTACGATTTCTATCTGTATTGTCTAGATGTAGATTAGGCAATTTGGATAGTAGATTTAGCAGTTTTTTAACGCCGTCTTCATCTGCGATCAATCCATTTTCGATTTTGTCTAAAATACTGGTCATTTCAGAACCAACATAGATTGAAACGATAGCTGGTGGTGCCTCATTTGCTCCGAGTCTGTGGTCATTTGATGCAGAGGCAACGCTCGCCCGAAGAAGATCAGCGTGCGTAGAAACAGCTTTGATGGTATTGACAAAGAAAGTTAGAAATCGTAAATTTCTACCTGGTAGTTTGCCGGGTGATAAAAGATTTTTACCCGTATCCGTGGCCATGGACCAGTTGTTATGCTTTCCGCTACCGTTGACCCCAGAGAAGGGTTTTTCGTGTAATAAAACCCGCAAGCGATGTCTTCTTGCGATGCGATCCATCAAATCCATGAGGAGTTGATTGTGGTCTACCGCAATATTAACTTCTTCAAACATCGGTGCCAATTCATATTGGCCCGGGCCTACTTCAT
>CAYUZA010000197.1:0-4939 GCA_964449535.1 uncultured Saprospiraceae bacterium | reverse complement strand
ACACTCTTGTCCGGGCGCGAACTCAACTAAAGTAACTTTATACCTGTCCGGTCCATTGGCAGCAGATATGGTCACCTCTGTGTGGATAGCTGTAAATCTATACCAGGTGTTGGGAGGATTTGTATAATTTGGATTACATGGACCGTCAGCTAAATCGTAGGTTGCCCCATTAAAATTTTCATTGTTATAGCAATGGTTTTCCAGATTTGTTAATGGAATAGCATTATTACAATTATCATTTGCAGGTTGCGCAAACGCTTCAATAATAGAAAACAATAACAGCGATAAAAGTATTATTCGTTTCACCCGGGTATATTTTAAGACAATGTTAACTAAACCTCACATACAAAGGTAAAATAATCTTTAAATTATAATCCCGAATTTCGTAGTTAATATAGCGTAAAAATTTTGCTACACCCTTCTTTAAGTTATATAATGTTTGGAAACAAACTCACCTTGTCATCATTTATCAGCTTATAACTCCTAGAATATTAATAAAGATCTGTCTGACTTAAGACTAATTTTAGACTGTCTAACGAACAACCATTGTGATCACGATTTGTCGTCTGAAAAAATTAATCATCTGCTTTGCTAAAATAAGCTAAATCTGTATCTTTGCAGCCGCAATTTATGGTGGTCATAGCTCAGCTGGTTAGAGCGTCGGATTGTGGTTCCGAAGGTCGTGGGTTCGAGCCCCATTGGTCACCCAAAAGAAAAGGGGCATTTGCCCCTTTTATATTTTAGCTCTTCTTGACTTTCGCTTAGGTTTTTTCTGATTTTTACTCTTCTTAGGAGGTTCAGTTCTTTTGGCTAAAACATACCTTACGCTCAAAGCACTATTCATATCCAGCCATGAGTAAGTTTTTGCTCCAATTATATTAAAAGCGGGCTTTACGTCCCAAGAAATATTTAACCTTCCAAGGGTTAATTCCGCTCCAGCAATCAGACTTAATCCACCATGTCTTTCATTAACGTCATCCTTAGTTCTATGAGACCCAACATGTACACCTGCTCCTCCATACATATTAAACTTTTTAGTAATAAGAGGAAGATGACCCGTACCCAGTAAAGTGAATCGGTTTGTGGGAGCATCAAAGCTTCTTTGCAATATTCCTTCCAACGTTATCCTATTTGAAATTAAATGCTTGTATGTTATTCCAAATTCAGTACCAATCCTTAAACCAACTGCCGATTTATAACTTTGAGCCCTCCCCTCATGCACAAAAGAGGTAAGTAGGACTAATATTGAGAATATTATTTTTAACTTCATAGTTCTTTTTTATCCGATGATAACGTAATAGATTTAGAATTTATTTGATTAAACTACAATGACCCGAAATTCAACTTTCTTTTCTCAAAAAATTCCCCCGCAGCTTTTCGAATGCATGAAGCTTGGTATTTATTTTAGAGCTTCCACACGTTTTCAGATACACTCACCATTGTTGTACGATTTTTGCTTAGAGGTTCTGGATAATGACAAGTATTATTACGCATACGACAAATTAAAAGAAGAATGGCAAAATGAAATCACGCATCATAGAAAATCCATTTCATTAAAACATTTACACCTTCTTTTTCGAATTAGCCAATGGTACCAGGCCGATTCTATATATGAAGTATCTAATGTACCAAAAGTGGTAAAAGAAGCTCTTTTACTAGGCAATATAGATGCTAATTATGTTGACCTAATCAATAAAGATTCACATTTCCTTGGTTCAAAAATCGATCAGTCGATCCCAGCAAATAGTGCTTTAAAGAAGCATCTTATTTATACTCTAAACCCTTTCACACCCTTGCACTTTATAGAAAATCTTGCTGAAAGTTCATTCTTACTAATCATTGACAATGTTTTTAATAACTATGAAAACTATAAGCAGTGGAAATCGCTTAGTTCAACCTTCATTCAGCCTGTTTACACCATCCAGACATCGAGATTCGGTTTAATCTTAGGCGCTAAAGAAATAATTCATTCTGAATGCTTTAATTTACTACCCTTGCGCTCAAAACCATTTAATATTATTTGATTATCTCTCTGGCAAAATATAGGAAATCAATTCTTTAACCAATGCTGAATTGTTTAGTCCAACAGCTCCAAAACCTTTACTTTTTTGATCAAATTGCCTTAAGGTCTGAAATATGTTCTCTATGCGGTTCCTGGAGTAATGCTTAATTGCCATTTTATATTCTGAAATAAAATATGGGCTACTTAATCCCAATCCAGCCATTATTTCCTTGTCTGATTTTTGTGTCAATGCATGCATTTTATAGACCTTTTGAAAATAAGTAAACAACATAGAGATCAGCTGAATGATGTTGAACAATTTATCATTATTGGCCATGTACAAACCTATTTTCATGATACCAGGTATTGAGCCTGTAGACAACTGTTTTTGAAATTCAAAAAAATTATATTCCTTACTTATACCAATATATTTTTCAACATCAGATTGTTGCACAGTGCTCCCTGAAATGAGATTTAATTGCAACTTTTGCAATTCATTTTGAATCTTTGAAAGATCATTGCCTAAATTCTCAGATAAATAAGTTGAGATACCAGTACTTATTTTTAACCCTAATAACTCACCTTGCTTAGTTATCCATGCAGGAAGCTGATTGTCATAAAGTGCCTTCGATTCTAAAATAAAACCGACCTGTTTAATGATCTTGTATAATTGTTTTCTAGCATCGTATTTTTTATTCCGGTAAGCGATTACTAAAACAGAACTTTGTATTGGATTTTCAAGATAGGCTGACAACTCTTCCAACTTGTCCATGGCTTGCGCCTCACGGATAATAACCAACTGATATTCTGAAAGTACGGGATATCTTAATAGGGTGTCTTTTACCTGCTCTACTTTAGTATCTCTGCCATAAAATACGGATTGATCAAAAGCTCTATGGGCTTCCGGTATAAGCTCTTGCTCTAGGTAAGATACCGCCTGATCAATAAAAAAAGGCTCCTCCCCATGAAAAAGATACACAGGCTTCAGCCTTTTAGATTTTACATCCTGTTGTATGGCGCTTAAATCGGACATGTATTTGATGAAGCACTGTACATGCTATTTTTTAAAATCGGATGCAGCAGGATCATTACTGGGGAGCATATATTCTTTCTGTTTTTTGCCAAATACAGAAACAGAAACATAACGTTTAGGGTTAAGCCTTAAGTCTTGGAGCAACAAATCAAGTTGGCGGGATGTATTATTAAGGTTTTGGTACAGCCCAGGATCATTAATTAATTTCCCCAAGGTACCTTTACCCTCATTGATGGTTGCTAGGGTTGATTGTAAAGTATTGGTTGCCGTGTGTAAAGACGTAAGGGTTTCATCGAGAGTCTTGATCGCCTTATCAGCACCCTGGATGGTGCTATCTAATTCAGCGTTGGCCAGCTGGCTGCTTACCTGATTAACATTAGTTATGATTTCGCTCAATTGCTTTGTTTCATTTGCAATCCCTGCTGTTGCAGCATTAAGATTTTTACTTGTCTTTATGAGCTCAGGTGTGATTTGTGCCAATAACGCACTCATCTGGGCCATACTGGATTGTAAGTCACTTATTATTAGGTGTATATCTCGAATACTTTCAGCAGTTGGCGATTCTGGTTGCTTTATTCGTTGATCCAAGCTATCCATTACTCCTCCCAAATTAGACTTTATAGCGTTCATATAGGTATTCACCGTTTCAAGTGGAACCATAGTATTGAGGAGTCCCTCGTGTCTACCCACCAAAGTATCGCCACTGTGAGCACAATTGTCTGTACATGCTTTTTGATAATCCAATCGAATAGACTTACCACCCATAAGACTAGTAGCCTGCATGACTACTACAGCGTCTTTGGGCAATTTCACCCTCCGCTCTATATCTAAGACAACAACAATTTGACCGGGATTACCATCTTTTAAATATTGATCCTGTACGGTACCTACCTGCAATCCTGAAATGAGAACAGGTGCCGAAATGGGCAGATCCTCTACTTTATCAAATACTGCATAAATGGTGAGGGATCTGGATAATACATTTTTACCCTTTAAAAACTTATAACCCCAAAAAAGCCCAGCTATGCAGATTACCGTTAGTATTCCTATTTTAGTTTCCCGATTCATTTACATGATTTAAATGTAGAAAAGACACTGTACAAATCGCAAAGTTACCACTTGTTTTTAGAATGGCAGCTAAGGTCAATACCTATTTAAAATACTAAACGGTAAAATGGTAAAAATATGGTAAATCAGCGTTCTACTTGTGCAATTTTGGATTGATCTTTTATTGCTTCTTGCAAGCCGATACGCTGCCCGTTTTTGTATGCTACAATAAAGGCGTCCTTGTATCCCAGTTTTTTGATTGCTTCTTTAATTTTAGACGCATCCTCTATGGATTGATTGGCAAGAATTTGGTACTTGAATACACCGCTTTCTTCTCGGCAAACGATTTGGCCCAATTTATTGATGTCAACTGATTTCTCATCTTTCCTGGTAGGCATAGTCGTATATTGGACCAAAATTTGCAATTCTTCTGTCACAACATTAGCGGGAGAGTTAGATGTTGTCAAATTGTCTTGTTTTTGAATATCTTTTGCCAGATTATCTTTAAACTTGACCTCATAATTGTCCTTATATTGTTTTATTGAGTTGAAAATTGACCTAGCTATAGCTTCCTGACCTTCTTCAGAATTTAACCATTTTTCCTCCTCTGCATGGCTCAAAAATCCTGCCTCTACCAATACGGCAGGCATGGTGGCATTTTTCAACACCAAAAACCCATCTTGTTTCACACCTCTGCTCTTCCGGTTGTGCGAGACGAAATGACTTTCAATACGTTCGGCTAGGTGGATACTTTGATCCAAATAGGCATTTTGAAAAAGCGATAACAAAATATGTCCTTGCGGCGAGTTTGGATCATACCCCTCGTATTTTTTTTCATAATCTGCCTCGAAATAAAT
>CAYUZA010000196.1:0-4956 GCA_964449535.1 uncultured Saprospiraceae bacterium | reverse complement strand
ATAGGTTTAATCTCATACCCCTTCATTCCAAGGAGTTTTTTTTATTATTTTTTTCATGAATTTTGTTTATAATTTTTCAACGCTTGTTTTATTCCTAAAGCTTCTTTGTGAAATACGATATTCGTTTTATTGAATATTTCCAACAACATTTTGTCATAATTTGTGGTACGGCCAAGGTAAAACTTGAACATCAACTTGATCATCAATTTTATAAACGAATACCAGCCAACTTTGGAATAACTATTTGATATTGTGGCATATAAATCATAAACATTCAACGGTTTTTCTGTTTGGGCAAATGCCACATGCAAACGTTGGAGGTATTCACGATCTAGTCTGTTTTGTTCGATAAAATGGTCAAATATTAGCTCTTCGCTGTAATATATTTTCTTTCCCGTTAATATATACCATCTGCAAATTTCACTATCACCTCCTGAACTCAATTCTACTCCCTTTCTATCTGTAAGTAGACTTATAAAACCACTATCGAATAACTTTTTAATTTCTTGTGTTCTCACAACCATTCCTGCACCCCACACATGTCTTCTATTACCTACATCACTTGAAAACATACTTTGTACCCCTACAGCATAACTGCTTTGATAAGTAGTAAACCAAAAAGGAAATTCTCCATCTGTTTTGGCGTTGCCTCTACCACCCAGCACACCTACTTCGGGCTTTTCTTTCATTATACGGTATGCTATGCGGCAAAAATCTTTATCTAACCAATTATCATCGTCACAAAAAATAAGAATTTCACCTTGTGCAATGGCTGCTCCCCCTCTTCGAGCATAGCTTAAACCAGCTTGTTTTTCTGGTATGATGCATAAATCAAAAGGTTGCTGGTTCTTTAACCATACTTTTTGTGCAAGTGATACTGTATCGTCTGTGCAATTATTATCTACCAAAATTACTTCTGCCGCCAAACCACCCAGCTCCTGCCCTGCCAAATGCTCTAAGGTGGGTTTTATTCTACTGGCGGAATTGTAGCAACAAATGACTATAGATATGTCTCTCTTATTATTCACTATAACAAAAAAACAGTAACTCTATTACTTTAAAAGTTTTTTATTTAACCCAATCGTTAATTCACCTGAATTAAATACTAAAAATCCATACGATTTAAGTTTTGTATAAACAGCTGTTCGGATGTTGAATTCATCATGAATTTCGATAGCAATAACCACTACTTTTTCCAAAAAATCAGGTTGATATTCACTTGCCAATAATTCTACTTCAGCTCCTTCAATATCAATTTTTAAGAAATCAATACGGGGAAAATCAAATTCTTTCATGAGTGCATCTACAGTAATTGTATCAACCTTATTGGAATCTCCTTCTTGCGAAGGAACTGTTTGAATAGACCAATCTTGCCCATCTCTAAATTCTCGATTTATAGTAAGCTTTGTATGAGAACTCCAAACTGCTTTTTGAATACCTTTTACTCCAGGTGCATTAACTTTTAATAACTCCAAATTATCCTTATCGGGTTCGAGTGATACAATAGTGGCTTCTGGATAATTATACATTAACTGAGCTGATGTTAAACCAATATTTCCTCCTAAATCAATAATATATTTGGGCGTATAATTATTTGATTTGAACAAATCGAAAATAATGTCATATTCTTTTCTTACTATTACTTGACGGAAGACGTCAACATCACTCCCCTTCTTTCTTAATGTAAATTTAAGTTTTGATGACGTATCGTTAACCACTAAAACATCCTCTTGTTCATCTACATTATAACCAGCACCAAAATTATATGGATTAATTTTTTGAGCAACCGGTTTTATGCGAAGAATCTTTTTTATTATTTTTTTAATCATTTCTTTTACTCTTTTTTTTGATTTACTCACAATTGCACTTACTTGAGAAACGTACATCATATAAGATTGACGAAACAGCGAAATGCCATCATAGACTCCCAACTCTTGTTTTGCGAATTCTAATCTAGTGGCACTATCTTTTTGTACTTTAAAATCAAACATAGCGTAAGCTTTTTTAACTTGCTTATGCTCAGCAATGGGTATAGCGCTACTTAATATATTTGTATCTGTGTTGGTAAGTACGGTTGGTTTAAAATCAATAATGAAAGACTCCACGCCTATGGCTGTACAATAAAACAACTGAGAACCCAAACTATTGGATAGGCTGTATTTAAAATATTTTGCAATTTCGAAAAAATTATGAGCAAACCATTGGTTGTCCCAACTCCCTGCAGTATACACAGCAAAACCTGCTTCTTTATAAATTTTATGTCTTCCTTTTTGGATATCTACAAAGAACAAACAAACCGATATCGGTTGCATTTCTGACGGCAGTTTTTTTAAAAAAGATATGATATCCTTAGTATCTGATTCAATATCACACCAAAAAGTAGAATGGGAAGGGAAAAATAACGTGCCTTTTGCATTATCAGACTTTATTTTTTTATTTTTGGCATATACCCAAAAAGGAGCCTGAATAACATAAGATTTACGTCCAGTTTTTTCGTCAAAATCATTTTTAAGACGTTTCGAATATAATCCTATAAATTTTTCTCGCGCTTCTAACAAATGTTGAGTAACGTGATCCCACTGACTAGGTCCATGAAAATTTCGCATACGTAAGGGCCATTTTTTTGGATACCAGCAATACTTTCTTAAAATTTGACCACAACCATAGCGCTCTGTTTCTGTAACGGTTTCGGGGTGATAGGTGTGTACGAAGGTTGATAAAAACTCCAACTCCTCATCCGACATTCCTTCCGGTGAATAACGACACTTACCTATACTCCCTTTTTCTGACCTCCTGCTCAACTTATAATTTACTTTACTAATTGATCTTATCAAAACTCACCGGCTCCCCCTTTTCAATATCTTGGTTTACTGTTTTTCCAATTATATCCTTATAGTATTTAGGATGCAAACCATATCCTGGTCTTACACTTCTTACATTTTTTTCGGTTATAACGTCGCCTTTTTTGATATTCTCGGTAACAAATAACGACCTTCTTCTGAGTTTTGACGCTTCACTTATTTGGTATGATACCTCTCCTAAACTCATTTCTGCCTCTCTTACTGATTTTACCATTTGTGAAAATTCATCAGGATTCATTGAAAATGCAGAATCAACTCCGCCTAAAGCCCTATCAAGGATAAAATGCTTTTCTATAACCGTAGCACCCAGTGCAACAGCTACCAAAGGGATAGTACTTCCCATGGTATGATCTGAAACACCTACCCTTACGCCAAAAGTTTTTTGTAAATGTGGTATTGTTCTCAAATTAGCCATATCAAAAGGTGCAGGATATTCAGAAGTACATTTAAGTAGTGTGATATCGTTATTACCAACTTTTCTGCATGTTTGAACTGCCAATTCAATGTCTTCCATTTCGGCCATTCCTGTTGAAATAATAACAGGTTTAGCTTTGGATGCAACATATTCAATTAGATTTATATCAGTTATTTCCGCTGAAGCAATTTTATACTTCGAAACACCAACATCATTTTCTAAAAAATCAACCCCTACTACATCAAAAGGTGAACTAAAAAATTCTAAACCTACATTGTTGGCTACTTCCTTAAGTTTAAAATGCCATTCATACGGCAAGGCTGCTTCTTGAAACAATTCATAAGGTCTTCTTCCTTTCCATAGCCCTGAAGGTCTTGGTCCAAAATACTCGTTATCTACATCCAGCGTTAGAGAATCGGGTGTATAGGTTTGTACTTTTACGGCATCGGCTCCGGCCATTGCCATATTCTCAATGGTTTTTATGGCCAATTCGAGTTCATTGTTATGATTGGCTGATAACTCTGCAATAATATAAGTTTTATTAATCATTAATTTTTTCTAATATTTCTGCAACTCTTTGACTACCTTTAAAATCAATCAAATTTTTAGCGTTTTTACTTAAACATTCTCTCATTTCTTTGTCTTGAATAACTTTCAAGATATTATAATTAAATAATTCATCTGAAACATCATCTATATATCCAAGGCTAACTGCAGCATTATATTTATTTGAAATATAATCACATGCCTTAGCATTGCTAATTTGATGACCAAAGCAAACTGTGGGAAGACCTAATGCCAAAAATTCATAAGTACTGACACCAAAGGCTGATATAAGTAAATCAGATTTATATATTTCATCTATATTATACAGTTCGAAACACACATTATTCAATTTTCTTTGAGGAATTTCATACATAAATGGATAATCTGTTCCATAGAAAAAAACAAATTTAACATCTTTGAAGTAATTAAAGTCTAATTTTCGGTATACCTTAACCAAGGAATTTGTTGGATCTGTTCCACCACTAATAACACCAATTGTCGCACAAGTCAATAGGCTTTTTGAAGTTTTTGGCTTTAGCGCCTTAACTTTTTCATTTACTACAAAATATTGTAAGCCTTGAATTATTTTAGCGTTTTTTGAAAATCCTTCATAATAATCATCCAACATATGGCTTGATGGCTGAATAAATAAATCTGATAAGAATCTACTTTCAGAATTGTTTTGATAAAAAACTACTTTACACTTCAATTTTATTTGATCTAAGTGTATCTCGTTAAACATTTTAAATCCATCAAAATAGAAGATTTGAATTTTATATTCTTCTATTGATTTCAATAATGTAGTATATTCATCGGAAATTATTTGTACCGTATCAAATTCAAATCCATTTTCTATTTCTTTAATCCAAAATCTTGTTGGCTTAAAAATAAATACAACGAAATGACCTTTTTCCTTCAAAACCCTAGCTACAGAAACCGATCTATAAAAATGACCAAGACCGATTTCATCGCCAGCTTCAATATTAAAAAGAAAATTCATTTTTATTTAGTTGATCCTATAACTTTGGCAGGATTACCTACTGCTTTTGAATAATCTGGAATATCCCTAATTACATTGCTGTGTTGCCCAACAATAGACCACTTCCCGATACTTATTCTGTCTAATGTTGTAGA
>CAYUZA010000195.1:0-4972 GCA_964449535.1 uncultured Saprospiraceae bacterium | reverse complement strand
CTAGGCAGAGGTCTGCAAAACCTTGTACAGCGGTTCGAATCCGCTCGCGACCTCACCAAAAAAAGGCTGCCCAAAAGGCGGCCTTTTTTATTCCTTTCTTTTAGCTAGGCACACCCCTAGCATCCAATTTCGATAATTATTGTCTTTTTGGAATGGCAAATTTTTTGGGCAAGTAACGAACCCAAATTAGGCCGCATTATTGTGCCTTAAATTGTATTTTTTTATAAAAAAATCAAAAGCATATGCAAGTATAATTATACATATTGGTGCCTTGGAATTGTAAAGTACTTACATGATTAAAATGCATTAGACTTAAATCTATTTTTGAAAATTAATTGGTGCATAAGGGCCAAAACTTCATTCTACGTACTGTAAAAGTAATATTAAAGCCCGATTCTTTGGGTTTCTTGAGGCTTCACGCTAATATTACACCCTATTTCTAAAACTAGCCCATTGTTCCGAATCGCCCATGCGCGTGTATCGTTTCTTTAATTTGCATCCAGACGAAACTGACAAAGCATTGTCGCTTTTTTGGATACAGCTCTTTTCTGGAATTGGGCAAGCGTTTTTATACATCGTAGCTACTACTCTTTTATTGAGTAAGCATAGCTATGCCTTTCTGATGATCGGCTTTTTGATTTCAGGAGCCTTAGTTCTTCTTACACAATTGCTGTATAACTATCTGGAGCACAAATGGCATCTTAAAAGAACTTATAAAGCTGTACTAGCCTTCTCCATTCTCATGGGCATCTTTGCCTTTTTGATGCTACCTTATAAAGCTCAACCCGCTTATTTCTTAGGTTTATTTGTAATGTATCATCTATTGTACTATCTCAATAGTACTGGTTTTTGGGGAATCGCTGCAGTGAGCTTTAACTTACGTGAAAGCAAAAGGATTTTTAATATAATAGGCAGCGGTGACATTCCTTCCAAAATGTTAGGATATGGCCTTGTAGCAGTGACTGCTCAATATTTGGATATTACTTACTTCTTAATTGCTAGTGCTGGTGGTTTTGGACTCGCGTATCTAGCCTTTAAATCTCATCAAAAGCGTTATGCAGTAGATCAAGCATTGCACGAAGAGGAAGACACAGCACCAGAAAGCCATTCGAGTATTTGGACTCAGCTTAGACTTATGTGGTCAGTAGTGTGGATGGCGCTATTGTTTTCTATCAGTTTTACCTTAATCGATTTTACATTTCTGACGCGAGTCAAAGCATCTTATTACTCCTACGAGCAACTAGCAACCTTTTTGGCACTGTTTTTTGCAGTGGGTCGATTAGCTGCATGGTTTATAAAATTGCTACTCAGCTCCCGAATTCAGCAAAAACTTGGCATGCACCGCACTTTACTGCTCCTGCCTTTGCTGATATTGGTTTTTTCTATATTAACGCTTTCTTTCAGACAGCATATTGACCCAATGATTCAGCTTTATGCGTTTGGAATGTTGGTCGTACTTTCCGAAACATTAAAATCAGCCTTTTACGAACCCTATTATTTTGCATTATTCCAGGCACTTGGCAAAGGCATGAGACTTAAAGGGCACAATCTGGCTAAAGGCATTATGATTCCACTAGGGCAAATAACTGCAGGACTGCTCTTATTGGTCGCTCTATATTGGATGCAAACCCAATTGATCGCCTTTGCTTTCTGGTTACTGCTACCCATAACCCTCATTTGGACTTTTTTCCTGTATCAAACCAACTCCAGGTATTTCCAAACCATTCGTGCCCGTCTGCAAAAACAGAGTTTTTTATCCTTATCCAGTCCCATATTAGACAAAGATGAGGCATTGAAGTCCTGGTTATTGGCAAAAATTGAGAGTCCAAATGAGGAGGATGTAGTAATTAGCCTTTCTTATTTGAAAGAATGGTTTCCCGAAGTCTATTTAGAAAAAGCTATCTTTTTTTTGGAGAAGGAGTCCAGAAAAATTGTACTTGCGTTCTTATTACAAGATCCTGAAGTTACACTTACCCCTATGGCCCTAAACCATCTTGAAGAACATATTTTTAAGCAATCTGACCTGAATTTATCCGTCCAAATCATACAGCGCATCAGTGCCGTAAATCCAGACAAAACCGAGACTTATCTATCTTGGTGTGACGCGCAAGGTGGCCAAAAACTACTTGAGGCCTGCCTTATCGGTTCCCTGCAGTCCGGCGACTTGAATGCCATAATTCTTAGTGGGCAAAGACTGCTTAACTGGCTACACAATCCTGATCCATTTTACAATAAAGCTGCCATTCGAGTTGTTGGATATGCAAAGCAACCCATTCTTTTCAAGCAATTATCGCCATATACCCAAGACGATTACAAACATCTGCACGGAGACTTACTGCTGTCTTTGCGATTTACTTCCGAAAAGTCGTTCCTGCCTTTTATTCTAAAAAAAGTAAAAGACCCCAACCATACAGATTCAGCCATTTTCTTGCTTGCACAACAGCCAGAGTGGCTTCCAGATATACAGAGTGCTTATCCTCATCAAATTAACCAGTTGACTTGGATCAAAATATTACAACTGTCAGCTCACAGTTCTGCAATAGAATACCTGGAGCTAATATTATCAGCCGAGGAAAATCCTAATCCGGCACTCATCAACGCTCTGTACAGAAAAAAACAGACCATTAAAAATACCAATAAGTTAAAAAAGTGGTCATATACCCTATCGCTAGAGCTAAAACAGTTGCACGAGTGGATCAATACGGGAGGAACGGCCAGAATGCGGGTAGCACTGCAAGAAGAAGGCTTCAGCAGGATAATTAGCTTGATCGAAATAGCTGGTATTTTGTATCCCCACCATTCTGTGGATGCTGTTACAACCATACTCATGCAACGCAGAAAAAATCAGTACGCCACGGCATTAGAGATGATAGAAAAAGTCATCAAAAAAAATCGGCTTCCCTCCTTTATTAAAGAAGCAGAGAGTATTTTACTCGAAAAACACCCTAAAATTCAACTTAGTTCTATTGCCAACCAGGTTCTGGAAAATCGTGCTATAACCTTTCATGATTGGACCATAGCAGTCGCTTTATACGAACAGGGCAGCAGCGGATTTGAAAGTTTGCTAGAGAGGTATCCCACCGCAATAATTGAAGAACTAATCAACAATCATCCAACAAGCTATGCTGACCATTGAAAAAATTTTCCTACTTAAATCACTAGATATTTTTGCACAAGTTCCTGAAAAGGATTTAATGCCTATTGCAACACTTTTAGAGGAAGTAATACTTCCGAAAGGAACTGATTTGTTTCTGGCGGGCGATGAAGGAGATGCCATGTACATCATTTTGGAAGGAAAAATCAGAATCCACGCTCAGGGAAATACTTTTGCAGAATTAGGGGACAAATCGCATTTTGGAGAGCTGTCTCTGCTCGACTCCGACACCCGTTCTGCCAATGCTACTTCTATAGAAAACACCCGTCTTTTTAGATTACGACAAGGACCTTTTTTTGAAGTGCTCTCTGAACACTTTTCCATAGCCCATGGCATCATTAGAATATTATGCCAGCGATTGCGAAAACAAAATGATGAAACACTACAGTTGAAAAAATTATTAGAGACGCAGAAAGACTAGGACAAGATTTTTGTTACTTTTTTGCAAGCCTATCCATTATTTCAGTCAGATGTTGTTGTTTTAACGGATCTCTATCTTTGATTGAACTTTGGGTAAAATATTTATGGTTTTGCAGAAACTTAATCTGTAATGGATCCCAATCTTCTTCCCGCAGTAAAATTCCCTTCAAGATTAATTCCTGGCACAAAGTATCAGCAATTGTGTGAAAGTCTGGTCTGCCCAAATAGTCCAAATCCGCATCAGCAAGAATCTGCTCCAAATGGGTTTTGGGCGATTGAGGGATCCTGGTTGCCATAATCATGCCGCATATAGCCTCAATAGCTACAGCACTGTACCCATACTGAGGAAGAGTCTCCATGGCAATTTGACAACCTTCTTGTTCATGTTCTTTGTACACATTTAAAAATCCAGCATCGTGAAATAGAGCCGCCGTTTGTAACCACAACAATTGTTCCTCGTCTTGGATACCTTCACTTGCCGCTATTCGATTTGCTTGCTCATATACATCTAAGGTGTGCTCATACCTGTGATAACTAAGATGAGCAGGAAGGCCTTCTTTAAGCCGTTTTAGAATATATGTCTTTACTTTTATAAAATCCATGCCATTTATGACATCAACTGCAGGAATATCGAGGGCAACAATCCTTCAGCGGCCATCGTAAAGATATAAAATTGTACTAAATTTGAACCTTATGTGTAAAATGCAAATTTAAAATTTGCATGATAAGGCTATTTCTCATGTAGCTTACACAATATTAAACATCGCAAAAAATGCTAGATATACAGCAAATATTTAAAGACATTTTTGAAGTAAGTCTTATTAGAGAATTGGAAAAACAAGGGCGAATCCACAGTTTTAATGCTGGTGAAACTATAATGAATGTAGGTCAAACCGTTCGCTTTATGCCCATAATTCTCAAAGGCAATATTAAGGTGACACGCATGGATGATGAAGGACGAGAGATATTATTGTATTTTGTACACGGTGTTGAAAGTTGTGCGATGACCTTTACTTGCTGTATGCAGCAGAAATCAAGTGAAATAAAAGCAACTGCTGAAGAAGATACGCTTGTCATTATGATACCTGTTGGACTGATGGACGAATGGATTGTCAAATATCCAACCTGGAAAAGCTTTGTGATGCAGACCATGATGCAACGTTTTAATGAGCTATTAAAAACAATCGACAGCATAGCCTTCCAAAAGCTCGATGAGCGCCTGATTCAATACTTGAGGGACCGATCAAAAGCCGCTGGTTCAAGTCTATTAACCGTCACCCATCAGCAAATTGCTGATGAGTTAGCTACTTCACGGGTAGTTATTTCTCGGCTATTGAAAAAACTCGAAAATGACAAAAAAATCTTGCTGTATAGAAATCAAATTAAACTGTTGAAAGC
>CAYUZA010000194.1:0-5026 GCA_964449535.1 uncultured Saprospiraceae bacterium | reverse complement strand
TGTTGTATGGGAAATAGAACGAACCTCCCGGGGTTATCCATCAATATGGGTTCTGTTTGTGCAGCCATAGAATTAATTTATTAGTAAAAATTATATATAAACCGAAGGGCGAAGATAATCAGACAAACATAATATAAAAAATTAATATTAATATTTTATAAATATTATTGCTGCATCGTTATCCCTAATTCATATTGAAATCATTCTGCATATGAATTGAAATGTGAAATTATGTTTTGATGCCATATATTACCTTTTTTTTACACATAAAGTTATTCACAGTATGTGGATAATATGTATATAATATTGAATTACAATAGCTTATTAGCCATTTGCGATGATGCAGAATGTTAATAGAATACAAACGCTTTGACAAACAAAATTTCGAAGCGATTGAAGCGGATTAATTGGGATACAACTAAGTATAATTCAACACCTTGACGATGTTTATACGTTGAATGATAGATAACGGTATTAATAGAACCGTGAAGATTAGAACAACAAAAACAATATTTAAATAAAGTAACTGATCCCAAGGTATAGAAACAGGTGCATAAGATAAGTAATAATCAGACTCATTCAACGCAATAAATCTATACCTATCTTGCAAGAAGCAAATCAATAAACCTACACTATTGCCTATAATCAAAGATTGCAATACTATGCGCATACTCAGAATAACAAATATACCCTGCAGCGTAACAAATGGCATACCAAGGGTTTTCAGGATGCCTACCATTCGCTTTCGTTCTATTATTAATACAATTACAGCTGTGCTAATGTTAAATACACAAACAAGGATCATCAATATAAGAATCAATACACGATTGTAATCTTGTAAATCAAGCCATTCAAAAATGGCAGGAAATCTTGATCGAATATCAATAGGTAAATACTGTATCGGTAATATTTCTTCAAGTAAATAATCAGATACCTTATCAATCAGGCTAACATCTTTGACAAAAAATTCATAACCAGAAAATTGATTTTGATTCCAATCTAAAAGCTGCTGCAATATCCCTGAGTGAACTATTCCGATCTTCTTATCATATTCTTCTAATCCAGTTTTATATATCCCAGACAATTTAAATCTCCTGACAATTTGATTATTATTTTTTAAAAAATAAATATCCAAACTATCGCCCACGCCAACCATTAATCTGTTAGCCGTATATTCGGATAGTAAAATATCTCTCATTCCATTGCCCTTAGTACGAATCCACTCAGGAGAATGTCCATCCACAAGATAATTATCAAAAAAAACTGGATTAAATTTATCGTCAACACCTTTGAGTTGAATACCCTCCAAATCATTTTTTTTTCTGAGTATGCCGGGGTATAAAATGAATCCTTGAGCAGCTGTAAAAACTAATTCATTGTTTTCAGTGCTATTAATTTGATCATTTGAAATAGCTAAGATGTTATCTAAATCAATAGAATCCGATGAAATAGGTACTGGTGAATAATCTTCTGTTATATTGACATCCGTAATGGTTATATGCCCCCAAAAATGATATATTTTGTTTGTAATTTCCAATTGAAAACCATTAATCAAAGACATTGCAATGATCATAACTGCAAGACTAATGCTTGTAGTAGCTATACAAATACGCAGAATAAGGGACGTAAATCCACCTTTTGATACTTTGCTAAGCCTTTTTGCGATAAACCATGCCTGACTAAAATTCATTGAAAACAATTATTACGCAATAATATCTAATTTTGCAGCAATCAGTAACCAAAAGATCCATGAACTTTATAGAGGAATTAAAATGGAGGGGCATGTTACAAGACATAAGCTCTGATACCGAAGAATATTTACAACAAGATATGGCCACTGGATATATTGGTTTTGACCCCACAGCGCCATCATTGACCATAGGGAATTATGTTCAAATAATGATTTTACACCTATTCCAAAAACATGGACATAAACCTATTATACTCATGGGTGGAGCAACCGGTAGAATTGGCGACCCTTCCCATAAAGATAATGAAAGACCGTTAATATCATACAAGGACCTTGACCGAAATCTTGACTTCCAAAAAAAACAGTTTCATAAATTTCTTGAGTTTAATAACGGAAAAAATAAAGCTGAATTCCGAAACAACCTTGAATACTATTCAGACATGAATGTATTACAATTTTTAAGGGATGTCGGTAAAAACTTCACGGTAAATTATATGATGGCTAAAGAATCAGTCAAAAAACGGATTGATACAGGTCTATCTTTTACCGAATTTTCATACCAATTAATACAAGCATATGACTTTCAAATATTGTGGCAAGAAGACAATTGTCGTTTGCAAATGGGCGGATCTGATCAATGGGGAAATATCACTTCAGGCATTGAAATGATAAGAAGAAATTTAGGCGCAAAAAGTTACGCTCTTACCACTCCCCTATTAACTAAAGCTGATGGAACAAAATTTGGTAAATCAGAGCAAGGTAATATTTGGTTAGATCCTGAGTTGACTACCCCTTATCAGTTTTACCAATTTTGGGTAAACGCTGATGACAGAGATATAGAAAAGTTTCTTAAGTACTTTTCATTAAAACCTAAAAATGAAATAGAATCGCTCATTCAAACAATCAAAACAGATCCTCAATCTGTAAAAAGAGTATTAGCTGAAGAACTCACCATAAGAATTCATTCCCAAGAAGACTACAACGCTGTACAGAAGGTGAGCACCCTTCTTTTTCAACCAAAAATGGACGCTACATTTTTATACGAGCTGTCGATTAAAGACTGGGAACAAATTACGAAGGAAATAGCGGTAATTGAGATTGAAGCTCATGTTTTGAACAACGAACCAGCCATTGAAAACATTTTAACAGACAATAATGCTTTATTTTCTTCTAAAAGTGAATTTAGACGCGCTGTACAAGGAAATGCAGTCACCGTGAATAAAACGAAAATTTCAGACCACGCAACCAAAATAAATAAAAGTAACTTTTACCATGGCAGGTTTGCACTCATTGAAAATGGTAAAAAAAATAAGTGCGTATTAATAGTTAAACAATAAGGAAGAACTATGATTTGGTTAAACAGATTCAACACAATAATATTAATAATAAAAGGACACATCAAACTTTTGGGATGTTTGCTAATAATCAGCTGTCAGACAAACATTAAGGACGATACATCGAAAAGCTTAAAGGGGGAACATACAGATATTTTACAAACTGAATATGGTATTCCCATTACAGACACACTGATCTATGATGTTGATGATGTATTGAACGAAAACTTCAATTTTATCAAGGATAGTTCTATAACGGTACGAGGTCGAGTAAAAGAAATTTGTAAGATCAAAGGCTGTTGGATTGATATAGTAGATTTGGAAGATCAAAATCAGACCCTTTTCGTACAATTTCCTGAAAATAGCTTTACCCTACCTACTTCTTTAGAAAATGCTGAGTTATTAGTAAAAGGTAAGATAATCAAGGAAACTATTTCTGTAGAAGATCAAATATATGAGGCGGAAAAGATGGGAAAAACAGCAAGTGAAATAGCCTCTATTGTTTCGCCAAAAGAAAAAATATCATTTTTAGCAGAGGGAGTAATTATAGATAAACAACGACATCAATAAATGTTAAAAAAGGATTTTTTCCATTACTCAACCTTGTTTAAGTGTAGTTTATCGAAAAAATTATAAGTGATTAAACCGTTATTGTTAATTTTGAAATAAAAAAAAATGCGTCAATTCTTTAAATACGTTTTTGCCTCATGCTTAGGTGTAGCTTTGGCATTATTCCTTTTAATTTTTGTAATGTTTTCAGTAGCAGGTGTAATAGCCAGCAGTTTCGGAGAAACTTCAATTACGAAAATTTCACCAAACTCAGTTTTAAAATTAGATCTAAATCAAATTATACCTGAGAAATCTAATAATGTACCATTTGACCCATTTAATTTAACGCAAGAAGGTGTGCTGGGTTTGCACGATATGGTTAAACTTATCGATGGAGCCTCTTCAGACAAAAACATCAAAGCATTGTACCTGACACTCAATAATCCAGGTTTAGGGAATGCTAGTGCCAGATACCTTCGCGAAGCTATAAAACGTTTTAAAGAAAATGGTAAAACTGTGATTGCATATAGTGACTACTACGGACAAGGAAACTATTATATTGCCTCAGTTGCTGATAAGGTTTATCTCAATCCTATTGGGAGTATAAGCTTTGAAGGTTTTGGCATCTTAATGCCATATTTTAAAAATATGCTGGATAATATCGGCGTAGAAATGCAAGTATTCTATGCTGGTCAATTCAAAAGCGCCACAGAACCTTTTCGATCTGATCGAATGAGTGAACAAAATAGGTTACAGACAAAGGAGTATTTAAATGAACTTCATGCTATTTTTCTTGAAGATATTGGTGCTTCGCGTAAGTTGTCTACTGATTCTTTAAAAGCCATAGCGAACGGCTATCTTTCAAGAAATGCAGAATCAGCTGTTTCAACTGGATTGGCCGACGCATTAAAATATGAAGACGAAGTTTTAGACGAACTTAAAAGTCTAATTGGTCTTGAGGCTGATGCGAAGCTAAAAACGGTCAGTTTACAAAAATACAAAAACAGTAAGTCAGGTTTCAATCTAGATGACAGCAAATCTAATGATAAAATAGCTGTGATATATGCAGAAGGTGAAATCAACGATGGAGAGGAAATGCCTGGTGAAATTAATGGAGATAACTATGTAAAACTGTTACGCAAAATAAGGGAAGATGAAAAAATAAAAGCCGTTGTTTTACGAGTAAACTCGCCTGGTGGATCTGTCTTGGCATCTGAAAAAATACTTAGAGAACTACAATTAATCAAGAAAAAGAATATTCCAATTGTTGTATCTATGGGTGATGTGGCTGCCTCAGGAGGGTATTATATTTCATGTGCCGCAGATAAAATTATTGCTGAAGAAAATACAATAACGGGTTCAATCGGTGTATTCACACTTATACCTAATGTTGAGAAATTGATGAATGAAAAGATAGGAATTACATTTGACACTGTTCGAACAAATACATATG
>CAYUZA010000193.1:0-5056 GCA_964449535.1 uncultured Saprospiraceae bacterium | reverse complement strand
TGATAATACTTAGGATTAATGTAGCGTTTGGGCAAGTCTTCATAACCATTATAATACGCATAGGCATGAATCATATTACACAATGCACCTGGTATAAATGGTGCATCGATTGATCTAGGTTTTAATACCCCTCGGATCACAAACAATGCGAGATCTACAGGAGCAGCCGCAGAGAAAGCAGCCTTTACCTTAATGTTTTCTTGTTCAAGCCGGCGCAAATACAACATGGCGCTAAATCCGCCTTGAGACCATCCATTAACAAAATAATTCGTAACTGTCATCTTTTCTTGCTCAATAACTTGCAATGCAGCTTTATATAAATCCAAACATGCCTGCTCGGTACTATATCGAACAAAATATGAATTAGGAAGGTCAGCGCCAGCACCAAAACCAAAATAATCTGCGGCTATTAGAATATACCCTTGGGAGGCAAATTGGGACACCATTAACTGTGTCTCGATAGAATTATCAAACGATGTAGGAGCCCAAGATTGCTCAAAAATTGTTCCATGTTGATAAGATATTAAAGGCAAAGCAGATTCAGTTCCTTCTGGAATGGCCATTAAACCTGATGCAACAACGGGTTTATTGTCTTTTTCTGGTATAACTGAATGATAGGTTACCTTATATAATTTGACAGTATGTTTAGGCCTCTCTAGCTTGTCTTGGTATTCTGTTGCTGGGATAGATGCCGTGCTCAGAAAGGCTTGCAAGTTTACTGTACGTATAGCTTCTATATCCTCTAAGGATAGGGTTCGCATCAATTCATATGATATCAGATTTCCTGCCTTAGGAGCTTCTTGAGCTATCTCTGACGGGGTATCATTTACTTTTGGCTGACATGAAGAAATTGCGAAAAATAATAAGGTCAGAAGATATACAAAATGTGAAAAACGATTGGGATACATATTACATTTGTTTTTGCTGGCTGATAAACAGAACAAAAATAAAAAAAATACAAACGAATGTATGCTCAAATATTCTATATTAATCTCGGAATACTTTAAAGAAAACCACCCCTTCGCCATCATTAAGAAAACTATTGAAAATGAATTTTTACGCCTCACTTGTATATGGATAGGCAAATCTGAATTGGGACTATAAATACAATTTTATATGTCGACTTTTCTGTGCCGTTTTAAGAGCAGTTTTAGAATTGAATCTTGGGACCAAAATGCTTAAATAACTTTGGTGTAATTAATAAATACCATAATATTTACACCTACCTTAATATGTGGAATTAGTTAAATATGAACTCTAACACCAAATGTCCAGCCATAATCGTTTTTTGATCCTTCGGGAGATAAGGGTCGAGTATCATACATGTTATACATGTAGGCGCTAAATGAAATTCGTTGACTAAATTTCAGGCTGCCCCTCAATTCAGTTTCACTCCTCAAACGGTCAAAAGATAACTGACCATAAAGAAACTGGTTTAGTTGGACTGACCACTTACTATTCTTAGGGTCTGTAATGACAATATTCATTTGAAACGGTAAAAACCAATTGTTGTCGTTGAACTGCTCACCCGATCTTTCATTGGATAGTAACAAACCTGATACAAAATTTACCTTAAGCGTGTTTACATCATATAAATTATATTTAGTTCCAACTGCCAATTGGTATCGCGCTCTCAGATTTTGGTTTTGATTACGATCATAAGTAGCAAGCAAGCCTGCTGAAAATCCACGACCTGCGGCACGGAGTAAATTCAAATTTATATTTTCCTTATTACGTACCAAAGACCCTTCGATTAAAGAGTAAATACCGCTGGAAAGCACATTTACACCATATTTTCTGGTAGTATAGTTGTAATTGAGATCTAAATTAAACAATCCAACTTGATTTGAAAGTGCAAAAGTGTGTCCCATAGAAATGCTCCCGGAATGAGAAACGTACGAAAGAGGAAGTATTGAATTAATCGAATTCAAGGGAATAGAGCTACTGATATCTCTTTTATCTTCCAATGCATAAAAAATAGAGTCATTGCGTAACGTTAGACCATACACATCAATATTTCTATAGGTAGAAGTCTCGATCCGGAAGACTGAACTTGGTGCGTGTAAAAACTTAATCTTGTGAACATCTACCTGAAGTACACCCAAATCATCAGCTCCAAAACTTATTTGGGAGGAGGTATATTTAATTAGTTTTCCAGTAGTAATATATTCATTTTGTAGACGCAGCGTATCCACATTCTGCGCTACCACAAAATTGACAATAAACGTCAAAAATACAAACTGGACAACACCTATCTGGTTAAAATGACGATTGCAGATACAGCAGAAAAGACCAATTCTCTGAAATATGAAAAACATGATGAGGTCACTTTAAAATTGGCACTAATGTACATTTATTGACTGGCAATTTGAACAAAAAATTGCCACGTAAATATCCTCAGCGTTTTTAAAATCCAATATGCCCTTAGTTAAAAGATAGTGGGCATTAATGTAGAGTAAACCAATTGCATCGATGCTGCATTAAAATAACTTCTTTTTCCCTTTCCTGATATCCTTAAAAAGAATGCTATGCCTTAAAATGTAAAAGACAAAGCCATATTCAACAAATATAATTATATATTTAATTAATATTTATATGTTTTATTTACAATTATTTATATAATTACAATGTGTTTTATTGTTTTTTATAGCCACTTTATTTTCAATTTGACTGTCAGACAGAGGATAAAATTTGACATATTTTGTCATTATTAATTTTGTCAACATGGAAGAATGCAATATCTTTGGGTTGAAATTTGAGCCATGGACACGTTAGCAAATATTATTAGAGAAAAGAGAATTGCAATGAACCTTAAAATGATTGATTTGTCAGTGCAAACGCATATTGACCAGGCATTGCTCAGTAAGTTTGAATCAGGTGGAAGAGTTCCCACGGATATGCAATTACTGAAACTTTCAGAAGCCTTACAAATTGATTTAAAGCTACTCAGAAAATTAGCATTAGCAGAAAAGGTTTATAAAATGCTTAAAGACGAAGAATACGGCGCTGATGTGTTGCATGTTGCGGAGGCACGGATTGAATTTCTGAATTCTTCAAAGGCCAAATCTCCAGCTGTGCTTAGTGATGATTTAAAGGAATTGTTAGATGAAATAGATAAGTTGCAAACCAAATATGCCCATACCAAGAGTTTGAAAGGCATACGCAAGCAGAAAATGAAAGAGTACATTTCTATTCAATACACCTATGAATCAAACAAAATCGAGGGCAATACACTGTCATTATCTGAAACTTCTCTAATCATAAAAGAAGGAATTACCATTTCAGGTAAAACGGTAAAAGAACACCTTGAAGCCTTAAATCACAACGAGGCAATCGAATTTTTGTATGATATGGTCACTAATGATGCCCCATACCATAAGTACAATTTATTGCAGCTTCATAATTTGATCCTTCGGGGTATAGATAAAAAGTACGCAGGGAGGTATAGGGATGTGCCGGTTAGGATCACAGGTGCGAAGCATATTCCTCCAGAGCCATTTTTAATTGAAAAGCTTATGGAAGAGTATTTCGAATACTACGAAAAGCAAAAGAATAGCCTCCATCCCGTCATTCTCGCAGCTGAGCTTCATGAGCGCCTGGTTTCGATTCACCCATTCATAGACGGAAATGGTCGAACTTCAAGATTGGTTATGAACCTCATGTTACTCTCCAAAGGATATCCAATTGCTATCCTAAAAGGAGACTATAACTCAAGAATGCGATACTATCGCGCACTTGAATCTATTCAAATTGATAATGAATCAGAAGCATTTTACTTGCTGGTTTGTGAGGCTGTAAGAGACTCTTTAAAAGAGCACATAGAATTGTCGATATAGCCATTCAAAACAGGTTTACACATCATTTGATTCTGAATTAGGGATAATTGGTAGGGTTAAGAAATTATTGATCCTACCAAATTCCTTAATTCACAACGAACTTTCAAGTCATCAAAGACTTTTATGGTTCAATAATGGTTCATTTACAAACAAAAGACCCTGAAAATCAAGGTCTTATGTTTGTAAATTGGCGGGATGACTGGATTGGCTTCGCCGATCCAGCAGATGGGGTGGCCTAAACCCTAAAGCCTCAATGTGAGCTTCGCTCACTTGGGCGCTTTTTATTTGACATCTGATCTTGAGTAAGCTCAAACAGACACCATATAAAAAGCCCCATCACTTGAGAGATGAGGCTTTTGGCTTTGTCGGGATGACTGGATTCGAACCAGCGACCACCAGCACCCCATGCTGGTACGCTACCAGGCTGCGCTACATCCCGTAAATCAAATTTTATTTAAATTGAAACAATCACCAGGCTTCTCCATATTTAAAGCTTCAATAAAATCAGCGAGAATCACATAATATGCTTTCGCTATTTTCATGTTTGATAAATATATACTTCGAATAAAACAGACCTAGTAAGTTAGTGTCATTTCAATCCCTAAACGCATGAACAGTCTCGATGTTCAAAATTAAAAATTGATTTTTCTTTGGGATGACAGAAATGGATACCTTTTCGAAATCGATTACTATACCCAAAAACTGATTTTCATCGAAAATCAACTATCGTAATCCGGCCTTTCAGTACCAACTTTGGTGCGAATCATACCAAGCATCATTTTAGATATTTGCTCAAAACGATCATAATGGGCATCATACTCATCTTCTGCCAGATATCCTTGATCAAATGCCATTTGAAACATGGCTACAAGCTCAAATAATGCACTTCGGCTCTCTGCATAAAGCCTTTTTTTGTCCTCAGAAGTATATCTACCCGTTCCGTCTACCAGATGCGATACAACGTTAAACAAGGCCTCCCTGAGCCGATAGCCCAGCTCAGGATCCTGAGCAGAAATATCACTAATCACAGGATAAACTATTCGCTGCGTCTCGCGAATTTTGCGGTATACTTCCAGCTTTTCAAAATCAAACATAATAGGCTTAGCATAAAGATCAACAAAAAAAAGACCTTCATTCTTGTGTGCAGTTAAACGGCTGGTGCGTCCTACTGGATTCGAACCAGTGACCTCCGCCCTGTCAAGGCGGCGCTCTAAACCAAC
>CAYUZA010000192.1:0-5075 GCA_964449535.1 uncultured Saprospiraceae bacterium | reverse complement strand
GGCTGCGCAATGGTTTACGAATTATTATCGGAACATGCGTTATGCGATTTTTATGACATAAATCAAGAAAGAAATAATACCCGTGTAGAATTTGATGCATCCAAATATGCGTTTTTAGATCTACCGGAAATTCAGCAAAAACTCATCCGCTATAGTGATGACAAACAGCAAAAAGTCCATTTTTATATTCCTCAGATTCATTGTAGCTCATGCATATATTTACTTGAAAATATGAATCGCCTACATTCAGGCTTTTTGCGCACGGACATCAATTTTCCTAAAAAAGAACTGAGTGTAGTATTTGATCCGAATCAAATAAGCATTAGACAAGTAGTCGAATGGTTGGCACGAATAGGATATGCACCTTACTTGAGCATGCAAGATATGGAAAGGGAGGCTTCAACTAAAGTTAAAAAAGATACCCTTATAAAACTTGGGGTTGCCGCTTTTGCCTTTGGAAACATCATGCTGCTTAGTTTCCCGGAATACCTGGGTGCTGTACCTGAAGCCTCTGATCAATTGGATATATGGTTCAGATGGCTGGCCCTGCTTCTCTCTATTCCTGTTGTTTTTTATAGCGCTGGATCTTTTTTTACTTCAGCAGTAAAGTCATTGCGCCAGGGCATACTCAATATAGATGCTCCTATTGCCTTGGCGGTAGGGGTTACATTTTTAAGAAGTGCATATGAAGTAATCGTAAACCAAGCCCCCGGTTACTTTGACTCGATGACGGGTATTGTCTTTTTTATGCTCACAGGCAGATATGTTCAAGACAAAACATATGCCTGGTTACACTTTGAACGGGACTATCGCTCCTATTTTCCGTTGGCTGTACAAACCTGGAATGAGGGAGGATTTTCGCCCAAAGCACTCGGAGATCTGGATCGCAAAGACATCATCAGACTTTCCAATGAGGAGTTGGTGCCAGCAGACGGTTTGGTGACACGCGGCACAGCTTACCTAGACTACTCCTTTGTGACTGGAGAGGCTGATATTATTGAAAAAAAAGTAGGACAATTAGTGTACGCTGGAGCCAGACACCACGGTGCGCCAATTGACATTCAGCTCACCCAAAAGGTTTCGCATAGTTATCTTACTAGCTTGTGGAATAAAGATATATTCAAAAACGAAAAAGAACGCCGAGATCAATGGCTGGATCAGGTTAGTCACTACTTTACATGGCTGGTACTTATCATTGCAGGAAGTACCGCCATTTATTGGGCGTACATGGACGCAAATATGGTTTGGGATACGGTTACCGCAGTTCTAATTATAGCTTGCCCATGTACCTTATTATTGACAGCCTCTTTTACTAATGGATTTGTTTTGCATCATTTTCAGAAAGCAGGTTTTTTTCTTCGGAGTGCCTCATTTTTGGAAGTTCTGGCTAAGCCAGATGCAGTTGTTTTGGACAAAACGGGCACTTTAACCAACCCTGGCGACTTCCAAATCAGTTATGAGGGTGCTGCACTTACCCCCAGCATAAAATCAGCGATTGGAATAATTTCTGGAATGTCAAAACATCCGTTAAGCCGAATGTTACACCAGAGTTTCCCGTCTAATAATCAAGAAATTAGAGGAGATGAAAAATTTGAAGAGATTCCTGGATCAGGAACGCAAGCAGTCGTATTTGGCATGACGATCCGGCTAGGCAATGCAGCTTTTTGCAGGGCCGAAAAATGGGCTAATAGCAAAGGATCAACTGTTTTTTTATCTGTAGACGGACAGTTTTACGGAACTTTTTATATTAAACAACAATACCGTAATGGGATAGGCAAATTGTTTACCCGACTGCAACAAAATAGCGAAACCTACATCATCAGCGGCGATAACAATGATGACGAAAGGCTGCTTCAAGAAGTCACTGGTGGAAAAACCACTCTTCGATTTGAGCAACTACCCGATATGAAGTTGCATCTCATTGAAGGACTGCAAAAAGAGCATAAAAAAGTGATTATGATTGGGGATGGTCTAAACGATGCGGGTGCACTTAGACAGAGTGATTTGGGGATAGCCGTATCGAATGCTGACCAAGCCTTTACACCCTCCAGCGATGGCATTTTAAGGGCCGATCAACTACCTAGATTTGATGCGTTTATTCGATTGGCAAATAAAGGTCGGCGAGTTATTGCCTACTGCTTTGGCTATTCTTTGATTTACAATATCATTGGCCTATATTTTGCCACCACAGGCACATTGTCTCCATTGGTTGCAGCCATAATTATGCCGGCAAGTTCGCTGAGCATTATTGCCCTATCCTGGATACTTATTCAATGGCAAAGTCGCGAACTTAGAAATCAGGCAATTCACTTTGACTAATCATGACCAAAATCACCATTTTCTGTGACAGCAGTCAATTTGCATGGCAAATGGACCTATTACTTTTGGGACAATAAATAGAGCTAAAATGCAGGTAATACTAATCTTGATGATTTGCAGTATGGCGCTGGCCGGCGGCTTTCTGCTGGCATTCATATGGGCAGACAAAAGTGGCCAATTTGATGATGATGTATCACCGGCACACCGCATACTGTTTGACCAGAAAAAACAAAAAAACGATCAAAAATCTTAACCTCTGAATCAATTTTTATGTCGACAAAAACCATTTACTACGACAACACTATTGTAAGAAATTTTGCCTACGCCACGGCTCTATGGGGAGTGGTAGGTATGCTGGTTGGACTATACGTAGCACTTCAAATGGTGTGGCCAGACCTAAGCTTTAATTGGGCACCCACTACATTTGGGCGTGTAAGACCGCTCCATACCAATGCCATCATCTTTGCATTCGTGGGTAATGGTATTTTTATGGGTGTATATTACTCTCTTCAGCGTCTTTGTAAATCCAGAATGTGGAGCGATATGCTCAGCAAAATCCACTTTTGGGGTTGGCAGAGCATCATTGTAGCAGCTGCGCTTACTTTGTTGGCCGGTTATACGCAAGGCAAAGAATATGCAGAGCTGGAATGGCCTATTGATATAGCTATAACTTTAATTTGGGTTGTTTTTGGCTTAAATATGATGATGACTATACTCAATCGTAAAGAGCAAACCATATATGTTGCCATTTGGTTTTATATAGCAACCTGGGTTACAGTAGCCATGCTGCATATTGTAAACTCATTTGCATTACCTGTTGACTTCTTGCACAGCTACTCGTGGTATGCTGGTGTACAAGATGCCCTCGTACAATGGTGGTACGGACACAATGCAGTCGCATTTTTCCTTACGACACCTTACTTAGGCCTAATGTATTACTTCTTGCCCAAAGCAGCCAATCGCCCCATTTACTCCTACCGATTGTCTATCATACACTTCTGGGCGCTCATATTTATTTATATTTGGGCTGGTCCTCACCACTTATTATATACCGCACTACCTGACTGGGCTCAGTCACTTGGGGTTGTTTTTTCTGTAATGCTGATCGCTCCTTCCTGGGGCGGGATGATCAACGGTTTGTTTACACTTCGCGGTGCCTGGGACAGGGTTAGAGAGGACCCTATTCTAAAATTTATGGTAGTAGCCGTAACTGCCTATGGTATGGCCACTTTTGAGGGTCCAATGTTATCTTTAAAAAATGTAAATGCTATTGCACACTTTACAGATTGGATAATTGCTCACGTTCATGTTGGCGGCTTGGGTTGGAATGGATTTTTAACTTTTGGAATCCTATATTGGCTAATACCCCGCATGTTTAATACGCAGATGTACAGCAAAAAGCTAATGAACACGCACTTTTGGCTTGGAACATTGGGTATATTGTTTTATGCAATTCCACTATACTGGGCTGGATTCACCCAAAGTATCATGTGGCAAACTTTTACACCTGAAGGCGTACTACAATATCAATTTTTAGAAACTGTAACACGGATTATACCCATGTATATGTTGCGTGCATTAGGTGGTTTATTGTACTTGGGCGGCGCTATCGTGATGGTCTACAACATAATAAAAACTGTAAAGGCGGGATCTTTTGTCGCAGATGAAGCAGCCGAAGTGCCAGAACGCATCACTGCAGAGACAAGTAGTGGGAAAGAACACTGGCATAAATGGATTGAAAAACGCCCGGTACAGATGTTAGTATTAAGCTTGATCGTAGTAGCCATAGGGGGTGTATTGGAAATAGTACCTACTTTTTTAGTCAAGTCCAATATTCCAACCATATCCAGTGTACAGCCATATACTCCGCTTGAACTACAAGGCAGAGCAGTTTATATATCCAATGGTTGTTATACATGCCACTCGCAGATGGTAAGACCCTTCAGAGATGAAATTGTGAGATATGGAGAATACTCAAAAGCGGGCGAATTTGTATATGACCACCCCTTCCAGTGGGGTTCCAAACGGACGGGTCCAGACCTGGCCAGAGTTGGGGGCAAGTATCCAGACTCATGGCATTATAACCATATGCTGGAACCGCAGTCTATTTCACCGGGTACGATTATGCCAGCATATCCATGGATGATTGATAGCAGCATAGATACAACCTTTACGCCAAAATTAATCCGGGCAATGCGAACCATGGGGGTGCCTTATGAAGAAGGGTTTGATCAGATAGCCAATGCCGACTTAATGAGACAAGCTCAGGGAATTGTAGATAACCTTAAAAAAGACAATCTGGAGACCCATCCAACCAGTGAAATGGTAGCCTTGATTGCTTACCTGCAAAGATTGGGTACAGATATTAAAAAAGAGGGCTTAAGTTCAAAATAACAAAACGTAAAGTACAAAAACCATGAAATTTATTAATTATCTGGAATCCATAACTGGGATAGGCATATTTCCCTTGCTGTCGCTAATCATTTTTATAGCTTTTTTCTCGGTAGTATTGCTTTATGTGGTTAAAATGGACAAATCTTACATTGAAAAAGTAAGCCATATTCCACTTGAAGCGTCTGAGAAAACAACAAAAACACCTATGCATCAAGGAACCAAAATACAATAACTATTTAAGGCAATTATTATGAAAACCTTATTATATCTCCTACTCATTCTTTTAAGCTCAAGCACGCTTTTTGCTCAAAACACAGCGGAAGTATCTACTTCATGGTTTGAACTGAGCCCTAGCCGCGTTT
>CAYUZA010000191.1:0-5082 GCA_964449535.1 uncultured Saprospiraceae bacterium | reverse complement strand
GCATCAAAACCAACCTTGTGCATAAAAAACAATGGAAATACCAGTAATATCATCATAACTAATGATATCCATTTCATTTTTCCTGCCAAATCAATCTTCCTGATCTCCTTCTTTTTCATTTTCAATGGGAGTGGCAGCTTGCCCATAAAATGCGGAAGTACGACCACTGTAAAAAGGGCGGCTGTTCCCACGTTGATTGCAGCAAACAGCCCTAGTTCAAAGAGTAGACTTGACCGTAAAGCCAGCAAACACAAAAATGCCAGTGCCGTTGTGGCTGATGTAGCCATGAGTAAAGCAGATATTTCACTCACCATTTGCCTGGCAGATTTATTTTCTCTGAAATGAGTGTAAGCATGCAAAGAAAAATCAAGAATCAAGCCAAGCATAACAGAACCTATTCCCAAAGAAATAGGCGATATGGTCTGCCGAGTAAGAACCAAAACGGCCAAAGAAGTTGCTGTTCCAAAGATAACAGGAGACATAAGCAATGGCATGGCATACCATTTTCTGAAATAAATGAATAGAATAATATTAAGAAGGATGAACGACAGCCCAACCGTTAAAAATACATCCTTTCTAACCTGCTTTGCATTGGCGACCGACATCGCTGGTGCCCCAAAATAGATGATATCAAGTTCTGGATAAACAATTTTAACCTCAGCGATTGACTGATCAATGGCCTCTACTAGTTTTTGATTTTGACTTGTATTTGCACTGTTATAAGAAGGCTCTATAAAAATCATAAGGTTATGACCATCACGAGTCATTACATAACCTTCATTTATTGTAAATCGCTCGTTTGGGTTTAAAACATTCAATTTTTTCATTCCTTGCCAGGAAATCCCTAATGGATCGTTTATGAAAGAACGTTTTGTGGCAAAACCTGCCGGAGAAAGCAATTGATTATACCCTTCTTCAAAAATTATTTGGATGCTATCTGCGTGAAAATAGTTTTCAATTTGAGTATATGCGGCACTATCTAGGAAGTATGGAATATTATGATGCACCATATCCAAAATCCGGGTAGCCATTTCATCATCTGCCCGACTATTAATCTTGTATAGATAGCCTGCTGCATACTGTTGTATTTTCTCTGTAACTAGATCTGCGGCATCTGTTATGCGGTCTGTGTTTATCTTATTGGTGTCCGCAGGCTTTACCACCATGTAAATCCGCTTCAGAAAGGGTGATTTCTTTAAAATCGTATTTGCATCGTGTATTTGAGGGTCATCAGGAAATACCTTGCTAATATCGTCTTCAAAACGAATTTGGCTTAATATAATACCGCAAATAGCAGCCCACAGGGTCAATAACAAAAATAGCAGCCATTTATTTCTCTGAAAAAAATCATACAATCTTGTAAAAAAACCATTTACTGTCATAATAAAACTTATGGTTTATTCTTTCTGAACAAAATAATCAAAATCCAAGTAATTGCAGTAGCGAACAATCCTGCAATAATGGCTAGCGTAATAGCACCAACTAAGTATTTTGTGAAATCCTGATATATTAAATCTGTTGAAAACTGTTCAGGAAGTTTAATATCCCATTTTCTATTTATAAGTAAACTTCCCATCCCGATACTAGCATAAATCACTAACGGAATCATTGGCGGAACAGAAATTTGTGAAGACAGAATGGTAAGAGGTTTATTCAATTTAAAAACAACTGACATAATGGCCGCTAGTGCAGTTTGAAAGCCCCATAATGGAACAATCCCCGAAAACACTCCAGCGCCAACGGCAAAACTTTTTTTCCAGGTAGGTTCATTCGGCTTAAGTATATATTCTCTCCATACCTGTTTCCATGATCTTTTTCTCAGATTACGAATAATCATTAAGGGCCTGAAATATAGAAAAGCGGCAATGACCAAAAATGCATTGAGAATGGCCACCCTTGTAAAGTCTTTAAAAGGTCGGAAATGAGTAACCCTGTTCTCTGGATAATAAACATGAACCGGTATGAATTTTATCTGAATTCCCATCCAAGCAAGCCTTACGATTACTTCTATTTCAAACTCATACTTCCATGTCAATAGTAATAGTTTATTAGTTGGAATCAATGGGTATAAACGATACCCAGACTGAGTGTCTTCGGCTTCAAGACCGGTTTCAACCCAAAACCAAAAATTTGAATTTTTATGGCCGAATTTACTTTTACCAGGAATACTCTGCTGTCCCATATTTCTTGCCCCGATAAACATGGTTCCCGGATCATTATCCAACGCATTTGCAAAAGTAACCAAATCGGCCGGTTCATGCTGTCCATCAGAGTCAATTGTAACAGCGTAATTAAAGCCGGAATCACCCGCTTCTTGAAATGCCCTGCGAAGCGCCACTCCTTTGCCTCTGTTTTCCGTTTGGTGTAAAACCCTAATTCCTGATATGCTTGCGAGAATTTCGCGGGTTTCATCCGTTGACCCATCGTTAATTACCCAAATATCATTACAATATTTTTTGCAGCCATTAATTACACTAGCTAATGTATGTCCATTGTTATACGTTGGTATAATAACACAACATTTGTAATGATTGAAGATATCTGAAGAGTTTTGTTGGCTCATGGCAAATCTTCAATAAAAGTTAAGCCTTCTGATCTTGCAATCTGCTCGCCAGCATAAAAAACCTTTCCTTCCACTTCATAACCATTCTCATGGCTTTTAATTAGAAATTCAACTTCTATTAACAAATCATCTTTGGGAATGAGTGGTTTGACAAATTTAACTAAACCGGCATTTTTCAAACGAAGTGTTTTGCCAAGCGCCATAGAAGCTAGAATCCTGAAAAGTGAAAGTACAATTACGCCAGGAACAATAGGATGGCTTGGAAAATGTGCAGACAGAATAGTGTGTTTACTTATTAGTTCAGATTGGGCTTTAAACATCCCGTTCGGAAACTTTTCAATACTTATTTTCTCATAAATTAGCCCCATAGGTTGACCTTTATATGATTGCATGAAACAAAAAGTTTATAAATAGGGCAAGATTAAAAATCAAAAGTTTTATCATTCAATGATAAAAAGCCCTTCGTCCAACTGGCCATTAATACTTTTATTGAAAAAACGGATGATGGTATAATCTCCACCAGGCTCAATCATTTTTATGGATGAAACATGGTAATCTGTTTTCTCAAAAAAAATCTGAATTTCTTCTAAGTATTTTTTAGCCATTTTTTCTAGCGGAAACAATTTCATTTGAAAATGTGAAGATGACTCAAAATACGCTTGCCGGTATTTTTTGTTATCATCTCCTAAGGTTCCTTTCATCGAACCTATCATTAACTCATTAATTTTACCATACATTTTATTGGTTTTGGTGTCAAATCTTTTGGTCTTTGAGTTTTCTACCACGGTCAGAAAGGTTCCGTTTATAATAACCAGATAAGGATCGGGAGTCGTAACCTCCCAACGAACCATATTTCCTTTACTATAATAAAACTTGCCGCTTGAAACAGCTGGAGCCAACAGCACATTTAAATGTTTTTCTTGAACAAAATCTGCTGTTATAGAATTAATTGTAAGAGATATAGCTTTTAATTTCTTCTTTAAGTGCTCTAGGTCTTTCACAGGGATATATTCTTGTGCCAACAATTGAGCTACGGGCAACAGCAACCATATTAAACTAAAAGCCAATTGTTTCTTCATCACTTTATTTTGTTAGCAGGACAAATTTAAATCCTTTTGACTGAAGTTCAGGGATTAGTTTATCCAAGAGTTGAGGCATCCCCTTCACAGTATCATGAAACAACAAAATATCTCCGGCTGTGACATTTTTTAGCACTTTTTTTTCCATAGAGCTGCCGGCTCCTTTTACACTATCCAATGAACGAAAACTCCAACCGACAACTATCATACCTGTTTTTTTTAAAGCTTTGGCTAAAGGAGGATTTGTTACACCATATGGCGGTCGAAAATACAATACTTCATCTCCGGTAATCCTCTGAAGCTGCTTTGAATTTTGTTCAATATCCATATACATTCGATCTGAGGCCCAAAAATCAAACCACTTGTCATGACTCCAAGTGTGATTACCGATGATATGTCCATCTTTTTTCATTTCGAGTAATAGGTTTTCATTGCCATGGATACGCTTTCCGACAATGAAAAACATCGCTTTGATATTATGCTTTTTTAATACTTTCAATACGTTTGACGTGTATTCACTGGGTCCGTCATCAAAACTTAAAACGATTTTTTTTTCATTTTTTTCAATGCGATTAATACTTGTAATAAAAAAACCGGATCTAATATGAGATGCGCCGAACGAAATAAAAGCGGTGAGAAGAAGGACTCCGGTAATAAGTCCAATCCATGGATTTACAAACCAACTCAAAACAAGCCATGAACTCACTGAGATAAAAACTGATATAAAAAAGGGGGCTCTCATTTCAGGTTGAATGACTGAATCAAAATCATTCTGTAATTCTTATTATGATCTGCGGCAATCACTGCAGCATGAGAATGTTCCTGGTGTTCTTTTAAATAATCAACTGCTTTTTGTAAAGCAACAGCTGTATATGTCGGAAAAAATCCAGTTTCGGTTAAAACAGGTATAAGTAAAAAATCCTCTTGTGAAGGAATCATTGATGATATATCTAAATCTGTAAAAATGGCAGTATTCGTTTTGTTCAAATTATATTGTTCAAACACACGCTTACATTTCACACAAAAAGTTGAAGCATAAAAAGTCTCAATCACTAATGCTATAATTGCGGCAGTTGTTTTTTCTCCTGGGGAAGAAGACAATACATAAAAAACAGAAGCTTCACCCGCTGGAAAATGATGTTCGGATGACTGATAAAATAAATCAAGCATCATTGGGGTTACCTCATCCATTGCACCACATAAAATGGTATCAGATTCATTTCTAAGCAAAAGGTCTGCATCCATTAAAGCGCTTTCAAACGAGAGTGTCCCTTGCGAATAAGTTATGTTATAGCCAGTGCAAGAAAGCGTCAGTGCAATCTGGCCGCCAACGGCATTATGAGTAGATTGAATGAATGCTGTAGGAGAACCTATTCCTCTTTCACCGACATATGTCCTAAGGAATCGCTCTGTATCTTCATTTGGCCCCAAACCAGTAGC
>CAYUZA010000190.1:0-5097 GCA_964449535.1 uncultured Saprospiraceae bacterium | reverse complement strand
GTTGAATGATGGTAGTAACCAATTATCTTGTTAGCTTGATTTAAGTAAAGCGCAATAAAATGCTCCTGTATTTCAATTCCTTTCAAGATTTGCTCTTTGAGGAAATTATATACATCGTTGGAGCTCGTTACCTGGCCAAAGAAATAAGCTTCCTTATTGAAAGTGACTTCGATTTCACGGATTTTAAATTCTGCATCAAGCTCATCAATTTGGGTTTCTAAATCGCTATACGATGATTTATCGAATACCATTTGTGGTTGTATGCTGGGCTGATTGTATTTCATAATTATTTGCGTTTAAAAACGATGATGTCCGTTGGTACTTTTGAGAATTTGAAAACTGGAGGCAAACGATAGGCATCCACTATATCTGCTAGCTTTTCAATCTCCAATTTTTCACTTTGGTAGGTAATTCCATTTCGCAGAAAATTGCTTCCCGTTACATACACCATAATTCCACCAGGTTTCAAAAGCTGTAAGCCATAATGCATAAAAAACAATTCTATTTGGTGCATTTTGGGTTTGGTAAAATAGCTGCTGTACTTATTTTTGTACTTGCCGTAAGGCGGATTGCCAATGACAAGCGAAAATGGATAACCTTCAAGCCAGGTAAGCTTGTCTTTTAGTCTTGCTGTGTAGCGTGGCTCTTGCAAGAAAGCCGTTTCAAAATAGCCTTCATAAATCTTCGCATCGGGATATAAAATTTCAGTGATGCGCTTGGATATGGGATTGATTTCAAAGCCGTAGCATTTGGAGTTATTGGGAGCCCATTTCAGTAAATTCCCAGTTCCTACACTTGGTTCCAGTACTGATCCACCAGACTTAAATCCATATCGAAATGCAAGTTTCCACATAAGCTCACAAACAAAATCGGGCGTGAAAAATTCATAAAGCACACCTTCGCCAGTCGCTCCCTTTGAACCTTGTCCGCCTGAACCTTCATACTGAGCAATAAACTTCTTCTCATCGAAACTGTAAGTTTCGCCTGCCTTATCCTTTTTCAGGATTAACTGCTGGATTTGTTTATTGAGCTCAAATTGATTCATTACACCATGGATTGGGTTTCTAGTAATCCATTTTTACCCACTACTTTGATGATGTAAGAATATGCCTCTTTGCTGCGTCCTTTTACGCGATCCAATACTTGTTCTACGGTTCCCGTACCAGGTTTGAAAAAGTAACCTTGGTTGTATCTCACCAACGCTTTGTCGAGCCTCAAAACACCTTGCTCATAATGTTGGTCTATAAGAATACCAATAAGCATAGCACCCAATAGAATATTGAGTTCTGGCTTTTGTAAATCAGCACGGGTCATTACGTTTCCAGTATAATTATTCTCCTTAATCTTATGAGAAAGGTATTGCTGTTTGAGTGGGCCGTTAACCCTTGCACCCAAGTGTTTTCTCAACAGCTCAATTTCTGGCGCTGTTAACCTTTTGGACTTGTTTTCCAAATGAATGACATCATTTCCAGTTTGTGGTTTTAATTGCATTAATCCCACTGCACCTGCCGAGCTAACAATACTTGGATTACCAGCACTTTCAGTGAAAATGATGGAAAGAATGATCGCTCCTGGAACATTGGTTAATGTCTCTGCGAGTTTAATTTCGTTGAAATACTTTTTGCCAATAGTTTCCATTTTTGTTTTATTCTGTGGCAATGCTGCAACGGGATAAAATGTACGTGGGGTCATTGGTATTGGGACTGCTAACTCTGCCATACTTATGCTTTATAAAATGTGATGGTTCTCTGCGCTTTTTGGGCTGGAGTAATTGGGGGATTATCGTCTGTACTCTTCGAGTTTTTTGTAAGCAGTGCCAACAAGGCCAATGCTGCTGCGCCAAATATTATCTTGTTCATGGTTTTTGGATTTGAATGAGGCTACTATATTTTATGATTGCATTAGGGTTTGAAACGCTAATTCTTTGCTGAAGCTTTCTAGGAGAAAATATCCAAAGCCAGGGCTTGATTCTTTCCCCCTTGAAAACAACCTGTGTGAGCGTATCCGTACTAAAAATGCTTAATTGCTGCGTTTTATCATTACCGATTCCACTGATTTCATACCACTGATCCTTATAGGAAAATACTTTTACCCGAACAGTGTCATGAACGATGCTATCTCTTGCTACTGTGATGATATTTTTTTGTGTTTCAATCACCGAACTACTTATTTGAGTTGCCCTGTTTAATTTGATTCCCAAATCAGTCACCGTTTTGGCCTGAACAGGAAAAAGTTCTTTCAACTCACCAGTGCGCACAAGCAACACATCGGTTTGAGCAGCGAGCTTTCCGTTTTGTGTTTGGATGTATTTTACTGATGCGTTCAAGGTTTCCATGTTGTTTGCCAGTCGAGCATTATCCTGTTTCAAACTTTCATTACTTTTCCATAGTAGTATGACTGCGCCTATTAAAAGAAGCAGGAACACTATTTTTTGAAGTTGTTGGTTTGCGAGTATTTTTATGAGTGTATTCATCTTTTGAGGGTCTAGTGGTTTGCGACCAGATGTAGGCCGATAAAATGGTCATAATCCCTGCAATGCTTGCCGTAGCAACTCCCTCCATTTTGGAATAAATTGAAAGCAAAGTAACCAAAGCTAAAAATGCAGCAGCAGAGAGCGTAAGTTTTAAGCGTGTTTGTGAGTTCATGGATTATTGTTGAATGATTGTTTTTTCCTGATTGACATCAACTAGGTTGTGAACCAGGTAGTTTTCAGCGAAATAGGTGTCTTGACTTTCTACGTTTATGTTCACCACATTCACCGTCTCGTTGATTCGATCAATACTTGTGATTTCTTGCAATCCCAATGCGTAATGGTATATCAGATCACCTACAACCAGTTCATTGGCTCGTTTGAAAGCATAAACACCATCACGAAGTGCTAGCAATGGATGCTCGAATGTGATTTTGAGTTCCTGATTGATTAGGAAATAATATCCGTAAAGTGCTTTTTGAATTCCCACCACAACAGAGCTTTCCTCACTTGGCGTGAATGAATCTGTCGAGAATGTTTTCCATGCGTCTTCTTGTTCGCTGTCTAATCCTGTGATAGCGACAGTTTTTACTAAATTTCCTAATTCCAGGTCTTCAATTTTTTTAGATGATCCGTCAGGAAGTAAGATTAGAGTTCCGTAAACCAAACATCCACCTCCAGTTCCGCCACCAGTACCGCCACCTCCTGTGCCAGGATCGGTAGTTCCACCGCCAGACGTTGTGGTGGAAGAACAGCCATCCAAACAAGCGTTTACCCAAGTTCCTTTTTGTAAAACTTGCAGTGTAAGAAGTCTAGTGTCAGGACTTACGCCCATTCTATAATCGTTTTCTTGTGGCTCTGTATCAGGATTAAGTACCCAATAGATAAAGCCACCTGAAAGCAAAGGATAGTGACCAGTTGAACCGTAACCTGCACCAACACCGCCCTCAAATTGCTTACGAGCAGGAATGCTTTGAAATGAATTCAGGTCAACGACTCCTTCTACTTGTTTGGATGCTATTTTTTCCATTTAGTTAGTTGATTTTATGATTAATAAGTGTAGTTCACAACAATGTCATCTGTTGGCTCTGTTGCGTAAGGAACGGTAAATGTTACATTCCTAGAACCACCTGTATTGCTTGTAGTTTTTACACGTACACCGTTAAAGAATACATGAATGTTAAAACCAGCTTTAGGCGTTTGTGAAAGGGTTACAGAAACCGCTGTGTTGGCAGCACCTGTTAAGGCTGTGAATGTTTCAAGCGTTTCGGTAAATGCATCCTCTTTCGCGTTGGCAGTGCTTTGTGCAGTAGCCGCCGCAGTAGCCGCATTATTTGCAGTGGTTTGTGCAGCAGCGGCAGCAGTTGAAGCACTGTTTGCTGTACTTTGAGCAGAACTTGCGGCGGTAGAGGCACTGTTAGCAGTTGACTGTGCTGTGGCTGCATTGGCAAGAGCAGAATCAGCGGTTGACTTGATTGTATCCAAGTTTACGTTGGCTGCAACCGTTATTTTATCCAATTTGCCTTTGTAAGTCCCGTTGAATGCAAACGTATCAGCATTGCTCTCATAAGATGCTTTTACAGCAGCTGCGGTCAAGGCATTGGTGAACAAGTCCTCATCCGCAATCTTTTTGAAAGTTGAAGTTGAACCCGTACCAGTGGTAATGGCTGTAACAATGTACAATGCCCATTTGGTGTCTCCATCATCGTTTACGAATACACGATCGGTGACTTTTAGGCCAGTTAACGCGTTTTTTGCTGTATTATCGGCTACGTTATATGCGTTTTTAGCACCAATAACCAATGCATCAACTTCCGTTTTGGAATACAATGACAGGTTTGTTCGAGCTGTTCCAGCGTTAACGTCTGATAAATTGTTGGCGATTTTTACAACCTGAGCATCCAGTGCTCTTGTTGCTAGGTCAGCCGATAGACCTTCAATCTGTTTGATCTTAATAAATTCGCTCATGGTATTTTATTGTTTTTAGTTGTTTACAAGGGTTAAATATTTAATGTATACATGGTCTGTGGGTTCTAAATTGAATCCTCCATGCCAGTTCAATGTGCCTGAATTAATGTCAAAAGCGCTGTTGATTCCGTAGTCGTAAATCGCACCGTTTACCACTAGAAATAATCCTTCTGGATCATTGGTATTGATACTAACGGGAAATTGATTTTGTCCACTAACACCAATAGTCATTGGGATTTTTTGCCAGTCCGCTCTCCAGGTGCTGCTATCAGTTCCGCCACCGCTGCCAAGGTCGCCTTGCACATTGTTGATACGATAGCTTTCACCATGAATGATGATTTCATTGTTAATCGGATCTCCCAAAAGTTCTAGGATTTCGCGGACGGAGAAATTCTTTTGTTCTCCTGTTCTTACCTGTGTGAGTGTGAATGCCATTATTTTTTCTTTATCCAGTTTTTATAAATGTATCTGCCTGTCAAAAAGATTATTGCTGCTGCTGCGAGGGAGAATCCCCCTTTGACAAGTAGATTTTTTTTTTAGCTATCTCCAGTATGCTTTCGTAATTCGAAATCAGTCCTCGCATGTACGCATTTCTATTGTCGCCATTTTTTTCCGAGATGTATGGACTGTGTGAAATCTTGTCCGCATACTTTTTATAG
>CAYUZA010000189.1:0-5121 GCA_964449535.1 uncultured Saprospiraceae bacterium | reverse complement strand
CGTGCAATGGATGGCATTCACTGACTATCGGCGTGCTTTTTCTTTTATTAAAGCGCTGTACAATCATTTTCCACTTTCCCAACAAGAACTACTTGAGTGGCATAGTATACAGAATTGGAGTCAACTGCGAAGTACACTAGATACTTATCTTGGACAGTTTCCAGCCATTAGAGAAAGAATTTACAAAGAATATCTTCTTCCGCGCATTGGGATTAAGGTATTTTCTCTTCCCGGCAGACATCAGGAGGAAACATTTACAGTACTTGCTAAAAACGGTACTGTGATACGATATGGATTCCATGAAAACATCCACTGGCATCCTGATACTTCTGATTGGGAAAATATATTGGATACAGAAAGTAATTGTCCTGAAGCCGATAAAATAGCATATGCATATCTAAATTCCCATTCCGCCAGTGGCATCTCAAACCATAGACTGGCACACTTAACCACCTAATTTTATGTCTACTGATTCCGATTCCAGCCCAACTTTACATTCCGAAAACGAACTCGTTCTATTTTCAAACTTTTCCTTTTATGATTCCTTACAGGAAGGTTTGGATGTTTTGGGCTTTAAAAGTCCAACACCTATTCAACAGCAGGCCATTCCCAAAATCATGGCTGGGAAAGATCTAATAGCCTGCGCACAAACAGGTACGGGAAAAACAGCAGCCTTTCTACTGCCTGTGATGGACAAAATACTAAAAGAAAAAACTACTGGCCTCAATACTTTAATCATCGTACCTACGCGCGAATTGGCTGTTCAAATTGATCAGGCCGTTGAAGGACTGGCTTATTTTACTGGAATAAGCTCCATAGCTATTTATGGAGGCGGGGATGGTGTAACCTGGGATCAACAGCGAAATGCCTTGGAAACAGGAGCTGATATCGTCATTGCTACCCCAGGAAGGCTAATTTCCCTCTTAGCATCCGGCAAATATAATTTTAAAAGTCTAAAAAATCTGGTTCTTGATGAAGCAGACCGTATGCTGGATATGGGATTTTACGAAGATATTATCCGAATAGTTAACCAATTGCCTAAAGAAAGACAAACACTACTTTTCTCAGCAACCATGCCTTCAAGAATACGTGCCCTAGCTGAGAAAATCTTACAGCAACCTGAATCTATTTCCCTTGCGATTTCAAAGCCAGCAGAAAAAATCAGCCAATTTGTGTATCGCATAAACGAGAATGATAAAATAAATCTGGCCTTGCATATTCTCGACAAATTCAAGGAGGAAACCATAGTGATCTTCGGCTCAACAAAGGAAAAAGTGCGTAGATTTTACCGAATTTTGCACAGCAAGAAATACAATGTAGCCACCATCCACTCTGATTTGGAACAGGCTGAAAGAGAAAAAACCATGAATTTGTTCAAAAATAATCAAGTGCGAATTTTGGTAGGCACAGATATTATTTCCCGCGGTATAGATGTGGAAGGTATAGGTTTGGTGCTCAATATGGATGTGCCGCCAGATCCTGAAGATTACGTGCATAGAATAGGTCGCACTGCCCGAGCCGACACTTATGGTACAGCAATTACTTTTGTAACCAAAGAAGATGAGCGGAGATGGCTACGAATTGAAAAGCTTATTGGATACGCCATTGCTCCGGGTGAGATTCCTGAAAACCTAGGTATCAAAACATTCTCAGCCTCATCCGTTAAAAATTCTAATCATAAAAGTGCTAGACACGGCGGACCTCAAAATAGCCATCAATCTTCTAATGAAAAAAAGAAAAAGAAACCATTCAGAAAAAACAAACCTAAGCCACCTTTCAAAGCATCTGGCGATACACCAATAGCTCCAAAGTAAAGCTTTTACCCCATCATTAGGGTACTATTTCTAGCGTATACTTTTTCAGAGGCGTAGCATTTCCAACACCGTCTCTTCCCCGCAGCTGCAGTTCATAAGTTCCAAGAGGTAAAGAAAGAGGCACTGTCCATTCTAAATTAAAGGCAGAATTGGAGCTATTTTCATTCATCAATGATGCTTCAGCTGCTCGAAATACATTACTGGATTGAACAGATTTAAATCGTAGCTCCACTCCGGCATTGCCACCCAAATTTAAAGGCCGATTGTCGGATATTACACCTTCAATCTTGACCTGAGTACCGCGTTTGCTGGTCAATGGTCCCTCAGCGGGAAAAATATCGCCCCATTCGGGTACAATTGTATCTTGACTATTGCTGAGCTGAAGATTAAAAACTAATCCCGCATCTGCAACATTTCCATTAATGTCGGTAACCTGAATACCAAAATGGTACAATCCGGCTGTTGCATTGGCAGGCGGGTAAATGCTAATTTTATCTTGAAAAAGTGTGCCGCTTAATGGAATTATTTGCTGTAAAAGCCAGTCACGGGTGTTGTTTCGATGGCCGTGACAATCAAAATTTTCATGCACATCAATCTTCATTTCAGATAGTCCAGACTCATCAGACAAACGCACCAATAAAACCAAACTGTCTGTATCCTTTATGGTAAAGACCATAGAATCAAGACTTCCACACACCTCTCCCAGTCCAGGCCTTGGATTCCAGTCCAGTATTTCCACCGAGGGGGCATTAACATCTATTTCCTTTTTGGTGCAGGACAGCAGGAATAGGGACACTAGGCCAATCACAAAAATAAACTTCATAAAACCAAATTATGTTATTTTTGCAACAAAGTTACATAATGGCCGTTTGACTACACCTATGATCTTAAAAAAAAGCTGGTTTATTTTATGGCTATGTTGGATTGCTTTGCCTTTAACTGCCCAAGTAAAAGGTAGGATAATAGATGATTCAACGCTTGAACCTATTCCTTTTGCCCATATTTATTGGGTCAATGAAGACGAACAAACAATAGCGGATGAAAAGGGTATTTTTATAAAAGAAAAACTTCCCGATAATGGATTTGCCATAGTTTCACATCTAGGCTACAGACCAGATACCTTTTATTGGAATTCTGGCCAAAAAGAGCTAACCATATATTTAAAGGCAAATATCCAATTACTTTCTACATTACTGATTGCAGAGGACCACGCGAAAAATGAGTCTTACTATGCTACCTTTCACTTGAGTGAGTCTTTTTTCAAAAACCAAACCAGTAGTACTTTCGCAGAGATACTGGATCAAAAAGCTGGAATCCAATCGATTACAACAGGTACTGGCATTGCAAAACCGGTAATAAGAGGTCTTCATGGCAACCGTATAACCATTAACAAGGACTATATAAAGCAGGAAGGTCACCAGTGGGGTATTGATCATGGCGTTGAAATTACACCATTTGAAGTCGAGAGAGTGGAAATTTTGAAAGGTCCTTCCTCGCTGATGTACGGATCAGATGCAATGGGAGGTGTAATTAATGTTCTTCCGGATGCGCTGCCTCACTCTAATACAACCACATTGGACTATAGGAGCGTTTTCAAGTCCAACCAGCGACTTTGGGGACAAAGCCTGCGTATAAAAAGTGCGTTAAAAAACTATTTTGGGAGCGCGCGTATTAGTATTCAGCAATTTGGAGATTTCACTGTGCCGGCAAATGAGTTTGAGTATGCCGGAACTAGGCTTCCGCTCGCATCAAATAGAGCAAAAAATACAGCTGGAATGGAGAAGACCCTACACTTAATGCTAGGTTGGCGACATAAAGGTCAAATATTAAGGGCATCCTATTCTGTTTATAATTTGCTAAGTGGACTGTTTAGCGGAGCAATAGGTATACCAAGAACCTATCAATTGACCGATGACGGAGATAGATTTAATATTGATCTACCCAGGCAGTCCGTAACACATCAGCGTGCCACCATAAATTATTTAAATAATTATTCAAAAGGGCATTGGGCAGTTAACTTAGGATTTCAAAAAAATAAAAGAGCAGAGTATTCTTTTGCAGAGGCACACAGTGCGTTGGAAGGTTGGGAAGGCAAAGCAGCTGCGCTCCAATTTGACCTTCGCACTTTTCAGTGTGATGTGCACTTGGACTATAATCCTTCAATCCAGGGCCGATTAATTATTGGAAATAATACCATGCACCAAATGAATACGAGAGATGGATTTGATTTTTTATTTCCAAATTTCATGCTTTGGCGCAGTGGAATATTTGGAATGTACGAATACAAGAAAAATAAGCAAACCCACTTTTCCGCCGGGCTTAGGTACGATATAGCTAATACCCTCATTGACAGTTTTGCAATTAGACGTTTGGATAGACAAGGATTCTTGATTAGCAATACGCTACTCAGCCCTTATGAAAGAAGGGTCAGTAATTTCGCTGCCTCTGTAGGGGTTGTGCATATGTTCAATGAAAATGCAATTCTCAGAGGGCACTTAGGAAGAAGCTTTAGGGTTCCTTACCCCAACGAACTATCCTCAAACGGTAGACATCATGGCTTTTTCAGACACGAGGCAGGCAATCAAAATCTGTCTTCAGAAATTGGTTATCAAGCCGATGTAAGTTCATCTTTTCAATGGAAAAACTTTCGATCAGAACTAGCCGTATTTACCAATTATTTTGATGGCTACATCTACTTACGACCTACTCCTAGGTTTTCAGCACTACCAGAGGGCGGATTGCTTTTCGAATTTACCCAACACAATGCCATTTTTACAGGTTTTGAAGCAGAATATGCCTGGCAGTTTCACCCCTCAATTTCATGGACGCAGGCCATGGAGTTTGTGCATACGTACAATACAGAAACAGGACTGGCTTTACCATTCACACCACCCTTCCAAAGTACACAATCCATTAAATATCAATATACTGGGAAATCATATAAACTTGAATGCACCCTTTCACACTTATACACGGGAGCCAATGGATTGGGGCGTACTGATAGAAATGAAAAAAGCACACCTTCGTACCACCTTTGGATTGCAGATGTTAATATGAGTTTTAAGCGCTTTGAAGGCGCAACGCTGCAATTGAGCATACGCAATATTTTAAACACACCGTATTTGAATCATTTAAGCAGGTACCGTATTATAGAACTACCAGAACCAGGTAGAAATTTTATCATTTCATTATACCTGCCACTTAAATGGGTGCACAGCAAGCAAAAGTAACTACCCAGTTTCAAAGATTTTATTGTTTTTCAACGGACAAGTATTTGACATATAAAATAGAGTTTGTACCTTTGCAC
>CAYUZA010000188.1:0-5180 GCA_964449535.1 uncultured Saprospiraceae bacterium | reverse complement strand
CTACCTTAACTGTTACCATAAATCCCAGCACAACGCCCACATTTGACCCTCAAGGCCCCTACTGCCAGGGCGAAAATTTCAATCTACCTGGAACATCCAACAATGGTATCAACGGAACCTGGTCGCCTGCTATTAATAATCAATCAACTACGACCTATACTTTCACCCCTACTGCAGGGCAATGCGCTTCTACCACTACCTTAACTGTTATTATAGGAGATCTTGATGCAATTTGTCAAACATTGACCAATGAAAGTACACCAGGGGCAAATGATGGAAGTGCACAAGTGACAATTTCTGGAACTTATCCCCCATTTAATATAAGTTTGAGTGGTCCTACTAATCAAAACATACCCAATCAGTCTCCTGGAATTGTAACCTTCCTTGATTTACCTCCTGGATCTTACCAAGTAATGGTTACAGATAATCTTGGCTGTGAACAAACATGTACATTTGTTATCAACCCTTCTGGATGCCAATTGACAGCGTCAATTCTTAATCAAGAAAATGTAACTTGTTTCGGGTTTCAAAATGGTTCGTTGGAAGTACAAATCTTAGGGAATAATGGAATAATAACATACGAATGGGACGGGCCGGTAAATATTGGCAATTCACCAGTTGGAGTAAATTTATCTGCTGGAACATATTTTCTTACGGCTACAGATGCCTCAAATTGTATAATAACCTTACAAGTTGTAATCAGTGAACCGGACGAAATTCTGTTAAATTGTAATTCTTTATTACCTGAAAGTAGTCCGGGAGTTGAAGATGGAGAGTGTCAAATAACGATTTTTGGGGGCGAATATCCCGGTATTATTGTGTTAACAGGCCCATATTCTATAAACATAAATATATCTAGTGAAGGTTCCATAATATTGGATAATCTACCGGGAGGAAGTTATATGGTTGAATATATAGATGCAAATGGATGTTCCAAATATTGTAGCTTTGATATTTGGACCTGCTTACTTGAAGCGGAAATTACCATTGAAAATCCTATATTGTGTTTCGGAGATAATAATGGCTCTATAATAACTAATATTTCTGGGAATGCTGGAACTGTTTTTTATCAATGGGATCAAGGATTGCCACCTCAACCTAATCACTCAAATTTATTTGCTGGCATTTATAATTTAACGCTTACTGATACTGAAGGATGTGTTTTTTCGACATCAATTTTGCTTGAAGAACCTGAAATATTAACGTTAAGTTGTTTGGGTATTCCAGAAGAGAATGGAAACGATGGAAGTATTGAATTAACTATTATTGGAGGAACCTCCCCATATTCTATATCTTGTTCAGGTCCCATTACATTGGAATTTTTTGACGTATTACCCGGTAATTTTTCCATAAATAGTCTACCTGCAGGAACCTACATAATCTCGATTACAGACAGTAATGGCTGCATTTCTACCTGTCAGACCATCGTTAGTGGAATAAACTGTAACATGATCGGATCTCTAATTCAAACTGAATTCATTCAGTGTTTCGGTCAATTTACCGCTAGTTTATTTGTAGAGGTCGAATTCGCTAATGGTATAATCGAATATAATTGGGATGGGCCAGTAGCCATTCCAACCAACGAGAATGCGCCTCAAAATTTGCCAGCTGGAATTTACGCTGTCACAATTACCGATGAGGAGGGTTGTAGCGTGATATTACAAATTCAAATAAACGAACCTGATCCTTTGACATTAAGTGGAACCTCTCTACCCGAAAGTAGCCCTGGAGCATCGGATGGATCATGTACCATACAAATAGACGGCGGAACACTCCCATTCAATTTAACCTATAGCGGACCGTTATCAGGAGTATTATCGGATATACAAATAAGAGAAATAACCATAGCTAATTTACCACCAGGTTTGTATAATTTTCAATTAATTGATGACAACGGTTGTACAGCTAATTTGGAAATATTAGTGAGACCTGCGCTCTGCAATGGAACACTTACTTTAGCAATACAACAAAATATACTTTGCCACGGGGACTCAACGGGTGTCATTACAGCACAAACTAACAATTTCAATGGGGAATTGACATTTAATTGGTCTGGGCCAATTCAAATTTCATCTGATGAGGATACCCCAAATAATCTTCCCGCTGGTAATTTTAGTGTAACTGTAACAGATGAGAGCGGTTGTACCGCTACAGGAAGTATAGTTTTAAACCAACCTAATCCACTAACAATTACCTGTGGCTCAATTTCTGTAAGCAGTCCATCCATGTCAGATGGGGCAATTACTTTTCAAATAGGAGGTGGAACAGGAGGCTATACGGTAAATTACACTGGGCCACTAAATGGTTCAGAAACATATCCATTTGCAGGCAATTATACCATAAATAATTTATCTACAGGAAATTATACAATAATAGTAACAGACGAAAATGGATGTAGTAACAGCTGTCAAACTTTAATTAGCAGTTCAGGATGTTCACTTTTCTTATTAGGTTCATTTACGCCACCTACTTGCCATGGTGGATCTAACGGAAGAATTAGAATAATCCCTAATGGAGCGCAGGGAAATGTAACTTATACATGGATTGGACCTGTGAATCCAGGTAACGTAAGTGAATCAAACATGCTTGTTGCAGGTACATATAGAATTGCAGGGGTTGACGAAGCATTCTGTACCGATACATTTACCATTGTGCTTACAGAGCCTTTGCCGATCCTATTAAATTGTCAAGTTGATCAATTAGAAAGCAGCCCAGGCGCTGGAGATGCACAAATATCTTTCAACTGGACTAATGGAAATCCTCAGTTTAAATATTCTGTAACAGGACCCAATGGAACTTCAGAATCTTTTACATCTAATAGAAACGCTACAGTAAATCAACTAACACCGGGAATTTATACCATAATAGTCACTGATGTAAGAGGATGTTCAGCATCTTGTACCTTAGAAATAACTGGGTCACTCCCCTGTGAATTGACCGTAGAAATAGAAATAATAAATTCGCTCAAATGCTATGGTGACAATAATGCTTCAATCAAAGCAGTTACCCAAAACGCTATTGGTTCTACGGTTTATACCTGGTCATCTAATTTGGGGAATACTAATGAGATCCAAAATTTGCCGGCAGGATATTACGAAATTACAGTAACAGACGACAAGGGCTGTGTAGCAACTTCAGGAATAACCATAATTTCACCATCAGAATTATTGATGAACTGCTCGCCAAATGCTGCTACGGGGCCATCATCTAATGATGGATCAATTGACATTACTTTAATTGGTGGGACTAATCCTTATAGCTTACAATATAACGGGCCTGTATCGGGCAATATAGGACTAAATGGCACAAATTTCACTTTATCCAACATACCTCCAGGAATCTATACTTTTACATTAACAGATGTAAATGGCTGTCAAACAGAATGTGCAGCAGAAATATTAAGTGATCCCTGCTTGTTGGATTTAGAGTGTCAAATCATCCAATCACCTTCCACCGGGCAAAATAATGGAGAACTTGGTTTTTCATGGAATACAAGCGAAGAAATTCAATTAACCATTACTTTACCTTCTGGCCGTGACAGTGTTTTTACTTCAATTAGTCCATTATCTATAACTGCCTTACCAGCTGGTGTATACAAAATATTCATTGAGTCTGAAAATGGTTGTTTGGACTCTTGTTCCATTGAGCTGATCAATCTTCCATGTAATATATCTTCAACGGCAGAAGTGAAATCACCCACTTGTAATAATGGAGACGGTGGTATGATCAATTTATCTATTAATAACTCTTTCGGTAACGTAAAAGTAAATTGGAGTAATGGAGCTGAAGGTATTCAGATAAATAACCTAACTGCAGGTAGATATTCATTTACTATAACAGATGAAGTCGGGTGTACACACACCGGTGAAATAATCCTTGAAAATCCGCCAGCTTTACAATGGGAAGCATTGTCAGTTATTAATGGAAATTGCTCAGTCATACAAGGAAATATTTCACTACAAAATATCCAGAATTCGTCCCTGCCAGGAATACTTAGAATTGGAAACAAGGATATCGAAATAATCAATTTCCCCTATTTATCTGAACTGTTAAATCCAGGACAATATGCGCTCCAATTTATAGATAATAATGGTTGCTCAATAGATACAATCCTATCTATATCTGCTCCCGAGCGAATAGTATTTATCCCAAAGAATGATTTAAATGTAGAAAAAGGAACTATTATTCCCATTTCCTTAGAGTTCATAGGTGATTTATCTTTATTATTAAATGTTGATATTTATTTTAACGATTCCCTCTTGTGCTCTGGTTGTACTAATTTCAACCATATAGCTATACAAAATGGAACATTTACTGCCAGACTTACTGATAAAAACGGTTGTATTGATGAAATAACATGGTTGTTGCGAATACCTACTCGTAATCCTGTTTTCATTCCTGATATTTTTACACCAAATCGGGATGGTATAAATGATGTCTTCCGCATCTTTGATGATGGTTCAGTTAAGGAAGTTTCAGAAATGGAGATATTTAATCGTTGGGGCGATCGAGTTTTCTACTTGGCAGAGGCAGCGTCTATCGAAAATGCAACATGGGACGGGACACATAAAAATATGCTTTTGAATGCGGATGTTTTTGTGTATTACATAAGAGTTTTATTAAATGACGGAACAGTATATAAGTATGCTGGAGAAGTGTTCTTAGCCCAATAATAAGGAACCCTTGAAAGTTGCATTTCACCCTGAATACGAGTATCCACTTCCCGAAGGCCATAGGTTTCCGATGGAAAAATATAGCTTACTCAAACAACAATTACTTTACGAAGGCACAATATCTTACCAAGATATTTTTATACCAGAACAGACTAGCTTGGAAGTACTAAGCCTTACGCACACAGAGGAATATTTACAAAAATTGCATGATAATAAATTAAGCGATAAGGAAATCAGGAAAATAGGATTCCCTATGTCTCCAAGACTTGTAACGCGAGGAAAAATAATAGCCAATGGAACCCTTCGTGGTGCACAATTTGCTCTGGAAGATGGGATTGCGCTAAATATTGCAGGTGGGACACACCACTCTTTTGCTGACCATGGAGAAGGTTTTTGTATATTTAACGATATAGCCATATCAGCAAATTATTTATTGCAAGAACATTTAGCGAAAAAAATATTAATAATCGACTTAGACGTGCATCAAGGCAATGGTACTGCAAAAAT
>CAYUZA010000187.1:0-5265 GCA_964449535.1 uncultured Saprospiraceae bacterium | reverse complement strand
ACGCCGCGGTGTAATGGCTTTGGCCAATGGTTTAAATCACACCATGCATAGGCACTATGTTCTTGATTGAGTTTAGGAATAAATTCGTAATCAACTAGCAGTATATAGGTATTGTATTTAAACAGTGAATCATGACTGATAAATAATTCTAGTGGGATAATTTTTTTAATAGGATCGCGATAATCTAACTCTTCGTGTATTTCTCTTTTGAGTGTGTCATATGGAGTTTGATCATAGGATTCGCTTTTCCCTCCAACAAATCCCCATGTGTTAGCAGTTTTTTGATGGGTTCTCATTAAAAATAGGAATCTTTTTGTTGAAGTTGATAAAAATAAACCACCCGAACAAACAACTTCGTTCACAATATCATTCTCCATTCCTTGTTTGAGTATATACCCTCAAATGATTTAGACCAAGTACCATTTTCCCATTTATATTGTATACCAGTATAAGTGTTGGTTAGATAAGTCAAAATTGATGATTCGCTAGAATCAAAAATAATGTTCCATTTGTCTCCGTCCCATTGAATGACATCGTTTGCTGTTGCTAGAATTCCGTTTGGCTGTCCAGTAACCGGAGTAATGCTGCTCCATGCATTTGGACCATTATTGGTATCATTTAATCTAATGTTATCAATTAACAAATACCTAAGATCGATATTTTGTCCAGCTTGTGTGTCAGGGTTAAATGTTTGGGGATCTATAACCGCATCAAACGTACCTCGACTATATGCACCGGATGTTATAATAGTGTTTGATGGAACAGTATCGTTATCAAAATTTAGTGTCATTAATGATTCATTTTGAGGGTTCAAAGTCATAAATGCTACTACTTCTGATTGATTTTCTTTAAGAAGTCTTAATTGGCTTATACCTGGAGTAAATTTTCCAGGATATAAATCTAAAATATTAAGCCAGGTAGGTCTGTCGGGTACTATATCTACTGAAACCCAATCGTCACTGATATTGGAATACCCAACCGGAACAAGAACCGCATTATTATTTAAAACTAACAATTCATAATCTTGAGGAGTAACAGTTACTCTAGCGTCTGGTGTAAATCCTCCAAAAATGTCTCCCTTAAAAAATGCATCGTCGTATTCGCCGTCGGCGCCGGTGCCCGGTTGCTCTGCAAAAATATTTGCAATTATTTTGGTAATGATGCCTAATTTTTTAACTTTAGCAGGCGGACTAATCCATATTGGTGCAGTGAATTGTAAGCTTGCTATACTGATATCATTATTCAGTCCTTGCGGTACTTGACGGCTTTCAAAGATGCTGCTGTCACTTAACTCTAATACGCTTAGGCTGGTCCAATCAAGATAGTTATCATTTGACTGTAATTCTAAGCTGGGATTAAACAATACTGCAATCTGTTCCCAAAGTTGCAGTTTTTGATCCATATTTGTGGTCCAAATATCAGCTGCAAATGTAATATTATACGGAGAAGGCATAATACGTTCAATTGTGTAATTTGAACCTTGTACGTTGAGATATTGTTGTGATTCGCTGTCCCATGCTCTTTCTCTTATGTGTATTTTACTAACATGGCTAGGATCTTGTAATCTGCTGCGATCATATTTTATATCTTTGATATAACAAGAAATAAATGGAGCACTCTGCACTATGTTTTCGCTGTTTTGACTGATAATAGATGCTACTTGCCTAGACATATCTCCGTAGCGAACCGGAACCTGTACAATAGATCCATCGCCTGCTTGATAACAAAACCCACTCATGGCTCTCATAAATTGAGTTAGAAATCTTTTAATTTGTCCATCATATGCAAATTGCATGTTTTTACCTTTTAATTATCTGCCCGAGGACGTAGTGCTTTACTAAGAAATTGCCGTTCAGGTACCACTTCGCCGGCAATTGTTGCAGTATTATTATTATTAATAAAACTAGTCTTAAGTGTTTGTCTAGTTGATGTACTAGATGCAGCTATGCCATTCAACGGACGATTGGTCATTGTCATACGAACTTGATCTTCAAATTTAATCCAGTGCTTTCCGTTCCATCTGAACAATCTGTTAGGATAAAAATCAGTTCTTAAATGAAACTGCCCAGGAACACTAGGAGTAGGAAAGGCTGCTCCGAATGTATAAGGAGCACCGTTTGGCGGTACGCCATCGCCGGTAAGATATCCCACATATAAATCTCGTCTTGGAGAATTTAATATAATCGATGCATCCATTGCTGCTGTTTCGCTATCAACTGTAACTGTTGTATTGCTTGTATCAGCAATATCAACAATACCGGATTCTTTTGTAGGAATAACATAAAATCCTTGCGTATTGTATCCACTTAACAAGGCATCTTCTTCAGCTTGGGCAATAATAGAATTGTTAATTTCAATACTGGTATTGTATGTTGATAATATATCACGTAGAGAATTTTCGCCGTCGCCTGAATCTTGATCAAATATCTGCTTGAATTCTTGGCTATCAACAATTGGTTCGCACTTTGCTCTTAACAAATGAGGATACCAAGTAGCACTAAACCCATTAGCAGGACGTGTTACTTCAGTGATAACATAAAATCTTTTAAGAGCAATCATAGCATCGTTTAGAGCATATTCATCTTTGAGATGTGGTAATTCTAGCACATCACCTGTCATAATTTTACGACCCAATTGTTCAACTGTTCCTCGTAAATGAAAATGAATAAGTATTTCATCATTATTAAGAAACAATCCAAATTGGCTGAGATTAAATACAGTATCCATCATTGTATAAATTCCACGAATTTGATATACATTAGGGTCATACCTACGATCTCGATTTTCCATAAAAATTAAATCTTGAATACCTAATTCTGGAATAGGGTTAGTATTAATTGGAGTACTAGGAGTACTGTCTTCAACATCTGGATCTAGCGGACCAAGATACTTGTGCACCATGCAGTCAGTTCCGCCCACTTGAAATTGCTCATTAATTACTCGATCGAGCATTTTGAAGTCGTTGCCTTTTTCTGGACGATAAAGAGATAATCTAGGCATCCACTAAATTTCTTTTATTAGTATACTAGCGCCATTGATTTTCTGTACAGAGCTAATGAATTCTTCAAACTGCTTGACTCTTCTACTAATATTTTCTTTTTGTTTAGAATGAGGTATAATAGTGTGGAGTCCAGTTTTTTTATCAATTTCAACTTTTGGGCCTGTAGTTTGCTTTGTAGCCGGAAGAGCTGACGCCTTCTTATTGTTAAAAAGCATAATGTTTCTTCTGATAGTTGGGATTTGATTTTGAAAAATAACACCTTTGGTATTATTTACTTTGAATTTTAATAATTGTTTAAGATACTCAAACTCTTTTGTTGTGGTAAGAAATAAAGGAACACCATATTTGGGTTCAGTCCCGTTAATACTGCCTTTCCCTCCACATGTTGAACAATGTACACCTTTTTTTCTTGTTCTTCCGGTTCCGTTACAGTCGCTGCAACCAAGTGGGCTGGTTGTTTCAAAACTGGAAGTGTTTGTTTTAATTTTCCCATCATTTGTTGTCGCATATGTAGGCATTAAAATTAGGGGAGAGCTCGTAACTTCAAGTATTTTCATCTTAACTCCAAAATTAATTGCATGTATTTATTGCAACGAGGCAAGCGATTAGTAACGTGTTTCTACATGAATTACAGCTTGTACTTCTTGTACAGCATGAAGAAAGTTAGAAAATTTTTTCATAAGTTCAACTAGATCTTTGCTGTTAACTGGCTCAGTTATTGTCTCTATTGGTTTGATGGTTAGAATTTTGGTAGTAGGGTCTCTCTCAACTCTTCTTGTAAATTTAACGGATCCTGGATTATCAAGATGAGTTTGATCCGTATTAATAAACTTGAGAGTTTTCTGAAGAATTTCTGAAATTCTATCTTGAGTAATGATATTGTTGTTAGTTATATCATCAATTCCTAATAAACTTTCAATACTTTTAATCTGTTCTGGAGTATATTCCACAAAATTTTTACTGTTATCGATAATAAGTGTACCAGTGCCGTTACACTCTTTGCAATTTTTATATCCTATCAATCCTAAAGACCGACCTGTCCCTTCACAGTTAGTACATTCGATTTTCTGAGTATTTGACCAATATGGTATTTTATTCATCACACGACTAAGCCACATTGGTGATAATCGAATACGTTTACTTTCTTCTTTTAATAATTCGTGTATTTTCATGTTAGCCCCACCCTATGCCAACATTATTGATTTTGCAGAACTTTACTAATTCTAATAATCGATCAATATAGCGTTCAATTTGATCACGATTGCGACCAACATTGATCATAGTTGGGCCTCTTTTAATTTCTGGAATATCAGGATTTGACTTGTTAACATAAACGGATTGATCTGTTGTAGTAGGGGTCGTAAATTGATTAATGCTGCGATTATTATGCTTGATCCTCATTAATGTTTGATAAAGATGATCTATTTGCTCTGCTTCGATATATCCTACGTAATCTTGTTCAAGTCCAAGCCAGTCTAGTAGATCCATACCATTACTATTTGAAAGTTGCAATTCAGGAACTCCTGCTTTTTTGCGCCAGGTTTCATACGAGCCTTTCTCGTCGCAGTATCTGCATGGGTATTTGACGTCGTTATAATCCTCTTTACCGGTGCCATCACACCCAGGGCACACTTCCTGTATCATCTCGTCAAATACCATCTGATCGATGTATGTTTCGCCGTTTTGGGTTTTTTTGATAGCAGGACCAAAGGTGATTCCTTCTACTAGAAGATCGCTAATTTTCATAATCATTCCACACTTAATTGTGTGTATTTATTGATAAATAATCTTATGAGCGACATTGAATCTAAAAGGCAAGAAGTTATCAATTATATCAAAGCATTCCTCGGTGATGGAATGATAGACGTGGAATTAGATCCTGTTCACTACAATACTGCAATTGATAAGGCACTGGCAAGATATAGGCAGCGTAGCCAAAATTCTACTGAAGAAAGTTATGGATTTCTAACATTACAAATTGATCAAAATGAATATATTCTTCCAAAAGAAGTAATGCAAGTTCGCCAAGTTTTCCGTCGTAGTATAGGTTCCAGGAGCGGCGGCGGCGATGGCGGGAGTTTGTTTGAACCTTTTAATTTGGCTTATACTAATACCTATCTACTCAGTAGCTCTAATATGGGAGGGTTGGCCACATATTATGTATTTGCTAGCTATCAGAATCTCGTAGGAAAAATGTTCGGTATTTTTATCAACTTTGATTTCAATCATACTAAAAAAAAACTTAGAATTGCACAGCGTCCCCG
>CAYUZA010000186.1:0-5300 GCA_964449535.1 uncultured Saprospiraceae bacterium | reverse complement strand
ATCTTAGCGTCAAATTGACCTAAAAAAGTATTTAAAACATTTTAACCTATAGCCCTCATGGATGCTAACTCGCTAATAATTACAAAAACTGATTAATAGAGGTAGCCGTTAGTTTTTGGCTCATTTACTTTTTTATAGTGCTTCTTTATTTGCAATATTTGATAAAATCTCTTTAAAGTTTTCTGCATATTTTGTTTCAGTAAAGTAGGCTTCATATCTGGCTTTTCCGGCAGCTCCCATAGCCTCCCTTTCACTCGGGCTAGAACATAATCGTTCAATAGCTGATGCAAGACTACGAGCATCACCAGGCGTGACTAACAATCCTGTGACATCATGTTGCACTATTTCCGTCAGGCCTCCATGATTGGCTGCTATCACTGGCTTTCTTGCCGACATAGCCTCTATAGCTACCAGACCGAAAGGCTCCGGTAATACAGAGGGAACAAGGACAACATCAGACCAGCTGTAATGTATATCGGCCTCTTTTTCAAATGGTAGTATCTTTACTATATTCGATAAACCATATTTTTCAATAAAATTAATTAGTTCTATTTTGTAAATATGTTCTTGTTTATATACATCACCTACAATCCTAACGCTAATCGAGTTTCTTACTATCGGTGACAAGTATTGCATGGCTTGTAAGAGTAAAAGTTGACCTTTCCATGAATTTATTCTGCCTATCAAAAGTAAATTCACAACATTGTCATTTTTAATGTCAAGCGATACGGTATTCAAAATTTGTCTGCAAGCATTCCAAAGAACAAATTGATACTTATTGGAGACAGGCTCGAATGCTTTTTGGGCTGCATTAGAAACATAAAGTAGCCTCGTTTTTGAAAATGAAAGAAGTCGCTTGAATACAAAAAGACTAAATCCACTTGGAATTTCTCTAATGTGGACATAGACCTGCTTATCAATAAATCGAGACGCGATGATATAATCTAAAACCACCATTGAATTGATAAAAATTAAATCGTATTCATTCAATAATTTGATCTTGCTTCTTATTTTAAGAATACGGTAAAATGCACTAAAATTTAATCTTTTCAGATCATACTTTCTTAACACACCTAAAGACTCCGCCCGCACAGTTATACCATATTGTTCGATTAAAACTTTAGACAGAGGACCTTCTTCAGGAAGAATAATGTCAATTGTAGGATCAGAATAAATAGTCCTAAGAATGGATACATTTCTTAACAAAGATCGATCCGACCCATATAATTCGGAGCCTTGGTGTATCAGTAAAATTTTATTCATTACGAGACAATAACTATTATTTTAATTAATCATTGAGTCTTTGTATACTTTTTCAAGTTGATCAATTATGATTTTGATATCATAGTTTTTAGATACAAAGTTCCTTCCAGATTTTCCCATAGTTTGTCTTAAATCCTCATTTTCAATTAGTAGATTTATAGCTTTTGCAAATTCAGAGATGTTCTTTTGTTCTACACAAAATCCTGTTTCATTATGAATCATTCCATAGCGCATACCTCCAGCGTCTGAAATTAATACTGGGACACCCATTGCCTGTGCCTCTTGAATTACCAGACCTTGGGTTTCTGATCTACCTGAAACGGGATCTGCAACGCCAGGTAGAAAAAACAGATGTGCTTGATCCAATAAATGTATAAGTTGCTCCTGCGAAACTGAACCAACAAATTTAACCTTATCCTGTAAACCAAGTTTTTTAACTAATAATATCATTTTTGATTTTAGGGGGCCTGAGCCTGCTATGGTTAATGTTATATTATCCAGCTGAATATTATCACGTAAAAATTCCATAGTTAGGATTGCGAATTCTGGTCCCTTTAATTCGATCAATCGTCCGCAAAAAATGATATTAAACGAATCGCTTTTGTTGTACCTGATTGTGCTTGCCTTTGGTTTAAATTTAGCCGTATCCAAACCCACAGGAATAATGTATAGTTTACCCTTTTGAGCGAAAGCAGAGCTAAATAAATCAGCCAAATAGGGTGTATTTACTATAAACCTTGCTTGAATATCGAATAAAGCGCTGTAAAGCCTACTTGCTTGGTTTATGCGGTTCGGGCTTAAATCCAATCCATGAAATGAAATAATCAATGAAGGGCAGCCATTTTTTAATGTTTTAAAACTTTTCGCCACAGGTATAGCACAAGGACCATGATGCACATGAATGATGTCAAACTCAAGAAGTTTTTTCAACCAGCAATCTATGGATATTGATGAGTAAAATTGAACAATTCGTAACCATTGCAAATGCTCACTTTTACGCTCACTTACCCATGATATATTTTCAAGAAACTTTTTTGCATATTTCAATAAATAACTTGTAGTTTTTTGACTTTGGGTCTTTGGGTAATATTCAATTAAAGCCTTTTCTTTAAGTTCATGTACAACTTTGTGGCTTACTACATCTTCAGTGTTATCATGAAATGCAAATATTGTTACCTTATGCCCTTTGTCTACAAGGGCAATAGCTTGATAGTAAATAAAGGTTTCGCTGACAATTGGAAATTTAGGTACAACTAAAGCAATTTTCATTTCATTTTTAGCTACCATCATCCAAATTTTCTTTTGAACAAAAATAGATAATTAAGTAACCCTGGACTCCATAAGGCTATTATTCCTTTAAGGATATGTATTAATATTTTATTATTCAAAACTTCACTTGAACAAGCCACCTGCATGATTGATTCGTACAACAGAGCTCTCGTATAGGGATTAATCGTCTTTAAAGAACCAACACGAGCTGTTGCTTGATGGAGTGCGACCATAATTCTAAGAAATAACAGTTTCCGTATTCGCTCCGAAAATTCATATGCATTAATAATGTCAAGTATAGCTAAACTATAGGCAACTTGATTGATTGCATATTTTTGATAATCTATACCTTGAGTAGCGGAAACTTTTTGTATCACATAATTATAAACTATATCTGGAACACAAACTACTTTTCTCGCATAAAAGCATAACTGAAATAATAGTATTTGGTCTTCTCCAACTTTAAGTCCTTTATGAAAGATTATTTCATTATTCATAAGTAAATCTCTTTTGATTAATTTTCCCCACAGATAATTTAACCAATTTACTAGGATAAATTGCATGAAGTCAAAACCAGTACCATTATGAAAGTGATTATACTCTCTCCTATTTGACGAATTATTAAATTTTCTTATTACAATATCGCCTACAACAATATCCGAATCATAATTTACAGCAGTGTCAACTAATTTTTCCAATGAATTAGTTGACAAATAGTCATCTGCATCCAGAAAAAATAGATAAATACCCTTTGCAGCATATATACCTTTCCTTCTAGCAGTAGATACACCATTGTTTTCCGAATTAATTATTCTTATTCTACTATCATTCGTTATTAGTCTATTTACAACATTTGAAGTAGAGTCTTCGGATCCATCATCGATTACTATCAGCTCAAAATTTGAGAAATTTTGATCCAAGCATGATGAAATTGCTTTTTCAATGGTGTTTTCTGCATTGTATGCAGGTAGAATTATGGAAACAAATGGGCTAGTTAAATTATAGATTCGGTGCTGCTTTTTTTCAATTAGCATTAATACTTATTTTAAAATTTTTAACACCATTCGTACAGGCCACCAAGATAATATTTTAGTCATACGCTGTTGTCTTATCATGCCTAGGCATAGTAATTCAAGTAATCGTGCCCTATCACCATTATATTCCTTTAATTTGTCTAATATAAATTGAGTATAGTTTAACATAAATTCCTGACTAACTTTAGAGCTTTGAATAACTTCATACCGGCGGGCTGCACCTATAAGTCCTTTCAAAAATACATGTTCGTACTTTTCTCCATTCAAGTAGTTTGTATCACAAAAATCAACATGCAGTCTAAAGCAATTCAAAATACTATTAAAATATTTTATGCTGTAAGATCTTGATATAGAATTATCTAAAACACGATAGTTGTATACCGCTTTAATTAATACTATTTTTTTTGCATGAATTCCTACTCTTAATAGAAATATTATATCTAAACCATTTGGAATTATGGGGAAATTTATTTTGTTGTCCAACAGTAGGTGTTTTCGATATATTGCTGATTGAACTTCTGAGTTAAAAATTTGATATATAGGTTTATTTTTTTTAAGCCCTTTTTTTATTGTCTTATTTGTCTCAAAATTTACGATTGTTGGATTGTTGGTTCTATGTTGTTTCATCAATCCTTTTGCTAAGTCAGCATCCTCTTCTTTAGCTTTACTATACAGCTTTTGAAAAAAATCAATATCAACCCAATCATCGGCATCTACGGTGCCAACATATTCTCCTGTTGCATTAGATATTCCCAAATTGAGACAATATCCCTGTCCTTGTTGTACTTGATTTGTGAAAACTTTAAACCTAGAATCATTTGTTGCAAATTCAACACAGATTTGTAGGCTTCGATCAGTACTACAATCATTATAAATTAATATTTCTATAGTCTTAAGTGCTTGTTTTTGAAGAGAATTCAAGCATTTTTCAAGATAAGGTTCGGCATTAAATACAGGAACAATTATGGATACAGATATTTCTTGATGCATTATATAAATCGTTTATAGAGGCGGCTAATTGATTCCCAATAAATTTTCAAGTTCTAAGCAGATTTAATACTCTTACAATAGTCATTTTCAATCGACCATAAGGTAACATTTTTAAAAAATCACCATCTTTATGACCAAGAATAAATGACTCCAAGTACCATGCTGGATCTAGTTTAAGCCTAAACAATGATTCAATCAGACAATCAAAAAAATGTTTTTTATAATCCGATGATATTAGATTCGAATCCATCGAAGTGTATAATCGAGTTAGCCTGGCCACATATTTTATTACAATTTCTTTGTAAGCATAATCAGAAATTGCATGATTATTCATAAAATCTAATTGTAGTTCAAAACACTTTAATTGAGAATCGTAGTATTCTTGATCTCTTTTATGGAAGGTAGATGCATCATGTATTCTATAATAATATCTTGCCTGCTTTATAATTTTTAATTGGGTTAAATAATAGCAAGTTTTAAGCAAAAAAAAATCGTCTTCCGAATTCCGAATTGGAGGATAATTAATATTATTATCTTTAATATTCTTTCGTCTAAATATAGCAGACCAATGCTCCCGATCAAACAAAAGAAAAAGCGGTTTTTTATTTTTGAGCCCTTTATAAATTATTTTGTTCAAATCACTCTTATGTAGGCATTTACCCTTGTTGGTTACTTTTATAGTTTCTCCTTTCACGATTTGAGCCCCACTTTTCTTGGCGGCTGAATACAACTTTTCATAAAAAG
>CAYUZA010000185.1:0-5344 GCA_964449535.1 uncultured Saprospiraceae bacterium | reverse complement strand
CTACAGCATTTAATTGACCTTTAATGGACTCCATTCTTTGTTCCAGTTCTTTTTTTTGAGTCTGTAACTCTTCTAATGATTGTGCTACTAAAGTACAGGAAAACGCTGTGGCAAGCATTACGACCATAAATTTTTGGATCATAGGGGTTGTTTTAATTGATTTAAAAAATACTATCACTATGCAATTATTAAGGAACTAAGATAACAAAATTTAAAACACAGGTACTTCTGGTTGTTTAAATTCCCGCCAGTTGCGGCGCACTAAAGCATAGTCCAAATAATACATCATTCTTAAGGAGAGGCTATTCTCTTGGATTTGGCCAGGCAGTCGATTTACTGACTGCCAAAAGGAACCTGACTGACCGGATTGGAAAACATTAATTGTATTTTTCCATACGACGACAAGATCGCTACCGGGAGCAAACCGCCAGGTGTATACCAAATCAACATTTAAAAGTGTTAGATTAAGGCTGTGAAGGTCCTGGCCCTGATCATTCTTACCTGTATATTCAGTCTTCAATAGCTCACCATTATTGCCTAATTTGAAAAAAGCTTTGTTCTTTACTCCGGTCCAATATTGTCTGGCGGTAAGTAGGAGGCTGTGGAGCGGGTTAAAGTTGTAACGGGCAGATAGTGTATTGATTACGATGTCTTGATCTCGTCTGGCATACAGTACTGATTTTGGGGTTAAGCTATTTATGCCTTGTGATTGACTATTTCGTTGAACAAAACCGGCATCAGACAGTAGTTTTCGGTATTCTACACTATACACAAAAAAAAGATGATCGTTGACCCTTACCCGTGGCGCAATCCTTAAAAACCAACTCCAACGGCCTGCTTCATCAAATAGCTGGATATTGCTGTTGATGTCATAAGCAAATGGTTTTCTATAATCCGTAGAAATAAAACCGCCAAATAGGTAGTTGGAGGGTAGTCGGTAGTATTGTGAAAAATCTGATGTTCTAGGGTCAAAGTAATCTAGACTGGCAAATGGTTCAATCACAGCATAAGCGCTAAAAGCGAAAAAATCCCGCGTCATAAAGAACGAATTGAATAAGGTGGAAAAGCGGGTGAATACATCGGGTTTTACTAACCTTTTGTAATCGGTGCGCAAAGAAGCATTGGCGAAATTAAGAAATCCCCGTGGTGAAAAAAGATTGTAGCTCAGTTGTGCAAATGCTGTACGTTCATTATTTCGTGGCAAAAATCCCAAATCATTAGGATCATAAGTTGGTGATATTTCATCATATTGGAATCTGTATTGCCAAGTTCCCTTGGTTTTTTCAAGTCCCGCTGAATAGGTATGGCCTGATGACCGGATGTTTTCGCCTCGTTTTATACTAAGTGCTCCGCGACCTGAAAAAAGCCAGGAATTAGCTTTGTTTCGAAGTGCAAACTCTGTAGCGGTAACATTGGCATCATATGAAGTTCCCTCTCGCAACACCATAGCGTTTGTGATAGAGACGAATGAGTTGTTCGGCAATATTTGGTCTAAAACGGTAAGATTATAGTTGGTTAGAGGATTGATCAAAATAGGATTTGATGCTCCATTGGTAGAGTCTGGTTCAATATAGAGTCTGTTTTCCAGCGCATTAAAAACTCCAATACCTAGCCCATTTTGGGTTCTACCGGATAGCTTGGTTGCATTTATGAGTGGGCTAGCCTGAGGTAAATTTCGGTTCTGCAATCCTGCTTTTAATCGCCAGTCACTTTGTCGAAGAAAAAAAGGTAAATCTCCTATTCGCCGTGAATAAAAAATCCCTCCCCTATTAAACAGTTCTGTACCTTCAGTAAAAAAAGGTCTGTTTTCTTGTAGTTGAATTTCAAAGGGTGAAAGGTTGAGGACCAGATCGTCAAATCGTACTTGCCCAAAGTCTGGAATTAGCGTAGCATCCAGGGTAAATGCGTCAGAAAGTCCAATTTTAGTATCCATTCCGCCGGTGAATCGGTGCCTCCAGGGACTGTTTTCGCGTCCAGGTCTGTGACTTAGGTAAGCGCCCAGAAAAGGAGTGGCAACAATTCGGGGTGGTGATTTAACTTCTTTAATATCGGTAAGACTGCCGCTTTGATGTAAACGGTTGCTGATGGCTGGATTAATGGGATTCCACCAGGACTCTTCGCGATATCTTCTGATATAGCGACCAAAATTTATACTCCAATCTTGAGCGGAATTTGGAGGAAAGCGAAGGGCTGAAAATGGAATTTCAATTTCTGCTACCCAACCGCGATCTACTATTTCGGTTTGACTCATCCACACCGCATCCCAGGTGGCATCTCTTCTATTAGGTGACTGTACTTTGCGTTCCACCTGTACGCCTGATGCGGTCAATAAAAACTCAAAAGAAAGTTGTCCGGTTTGATATGGGTCTATTTGAATTACAAACCAGTCTGTATTGCCAATTTGATCTCTTGGAGACAACTCCTTCAGGATGCTGTCCGGTGCTGTATCAAACAAAAATGCGCTGATGTAAAGGGAAAAATCATCATACAGAACCCGAATTTCGCTGTCATATCGCGCAGGTTTACCCGGTACGGGTTCCAGTTCCGTAAAGCCTGAGGTGGGAGTCGCTTTTTCCCATGCTTCCTCCTCAAGTTTTCCATCAATGACAATTCTTTGTTGGGTCTTACTTGCGCTAACCCTTTTTTGGATGCCTTCGTTCTGAGCTGGAAGATTAATAATTAACAGGCAGGCTAAAAGAATACAAGCAATCCTATAAGCGTTGAATGAAACCATGTGGCAAAGGTAGGCCAGGCCAGATGAATATTTAATATAAAAAGGTCAAAATATAGGCAGAATAGCTAAATAAGAAGTCTCAGATAGACACATATAGTAATATGCACCTCCGGAGTTGCTAGTAAACTTAATAATCCCAAATTTTATACTAAATGGTAGGAGTAAGCATCGAAGTTAGTTGATGCATTTTTACTTTTTGGGTCGCGGGAATGCTTTCAAAGGTATACCCTCGTTTCTGCAATTCTTCAAGAACTTGAGGAAGAGCTATTTTTAAATTTGGAAAGGCTTTGAGGCTGTCATGAAATACTATAATGGATCCTTTACGCACATTGTTGACGACATTCCTTACACAGCGCTCCGGAGAATTCTCTTCGTCAAAATCACCACTCAGAATGTCCCACATCACAATTTTATAGTATCTGGATAAAAATTCAGCCTGGCGAGGTTTCATTTTACCGTACGGCGGTCTGAATAAATCCGTATTTACCTGATGGGCGCATTTTCTGATATTTTTAAAATAGTCTACATTATCTGATTTCCATCCGGCAAGATGGTTGTAGGAGTGGTTGCCGACCTGATGACCTTCTTCCACTATGCGATCAAACAGATCAGGGTATCTATTTATGTTGTCCCCAACGCAGAAAAAGGTAGCTTTTGCATTAAATGTATTAAGCTGATCTAACACCCATGGGGTTACCTGAGGAACAGGGCCATCATCAAAAGTTAAGTAAACAGTTTTTTCTTCAGTATTAATATTCCACACAAATGATGGAAACAGACTTTTAACGAAGTCAGGTGTCTTAATAAAATACATAGCGTATGCGTTGATATGTTCAGGGATAAATACAACGTCAAAAGTAATGCATTTGTTGTAGATAACCCAAACATATTAAATATTATTTTAATCTATTTTTTAGATATAATGCTGCTTGATAATCAAAAAAATATGCTTTTATATTTGTTGAAATTACATATTAATTCATTGACTATTTATTCAATACATTTACAGGAAAATATATATTAAAAATAACTGTTGCTTTCGTAATTCAAAAGTGGGCATGCAAAAGATATTTTTTCTGGTCCGTAAGGTATGTTTTACCTTTGTGGCATAAAATGTAAAAATGGAAAAACCAGTAAGGGTAAGATTTGCGCCAAGTCCCACGGGAGCACTGCACATTGGAGGAGTTAGAACGGCTTTATTCAATTATTTATTTGCTAAAAAACATAAAGGGGCATTTCTATTAAGGATTGAAGACACGGATCAGAATCGCTTCGTAACGGGCGCAGAGCAGTATATTATGGAAAGTCTTACCTGGCTGGGTATCTCCCCTGATGAGGGTCCGGGATTTGGCGGTGAATATGGGCCTTACCGTCAATCGGAGCGAAAAATGATGTATGCTCAATATGCCTACCAATTGTTGGAGCAAGGAGATGCTTATATCGCATTTGATACGCCTGAGGAACTGGAGGCTATGCGTCAGCGTCTGAAGGATAGCGGAGAATCAAATGCCATGTACAATGCAGCTACGCGTTTGTCTATGCGCAATAGTATTACATTGAGTAAACAAGAAGTGCAGCAACTGCTCGATAAGGGAGTGCCTCATGTATTGCGACTTCGGATACCTGAGGAAGGGAATGTTATCATCAAGGATTTAATCAGAGGTGAGGTTGAATTCGCCTTTTCAGAAATGGATGACAAAGTTTTGTTGAAAGGCGATGGCTGGCCCACCTATCATCTAGCCAATGTGGTTGATGATCATTTGATGCAGATTTCCCATGTGATTAGGGGAGAAGAGTGGCTGTCCAGTACTGGGCATCACTTCTTACTTCATGAAAAACTAGGTTGGGCTGATGATATGCCTGATTTTGCACACTTGCCTCTTATTCTAAAGCCTGATGGGAAAGGAAAGTTAAGTAAGCGTGATGGCACCCGTTTGGGTATTCCAGTATTTCCTTTGGCATGGAATGACCCCAATCCGGAAGATTGCTTCACTGGATTCAGAGAAGAGGGTTTTGAACCGGAAGCAGTTCTCAATTTTCTAGTGTTGCTGGGATGGAATCCAGGGACAGAACAAGAGATTTTTTCACTTGCAGATCTAGGGCATATCTTCTCCCTTGAGAGAGTTTCCAAAGGCGGTGCCCGTTTTGACATTGAAAAGGCGCGTTGGTTTAACCAGCATTATTTGAGGCAGCGGAGTACAGACGCAATTGCACAATCCCTTCAATCAGTGGATCCGGCTATGGCAGCCGTAGACCTAAATTATTTAAGCAAGGTCTGTGACCTGATGAAAGAAAGGGTTACTACTTTTCGCGAAATTCCGTCGGAAGGTTACTATTTTTTTGAACTTCCCAGAACATATGATCCGCAAGTTTTGACGAGCAAATGGACGGACAAAAGTGTTGAAATTTTAACCAGTTTGACCTCTTTTTTAAAGACTGATTTTGAATGGAAAAGCATTAATTTGGATCAATTAGTTAAAAACCATCTTAAAGAAAATGGATGGGGAATAGGGCAGGTTTTCCCATTGCTTCGATTGGCTATGGCCGGTATTTTGCAGGGACCGGACCTTTTTGCAATGATGGAATTAATTGGCAAGGAAAATACAATAG
>CAYUZA010000184.1:0-5377 GCA_964449535.1 uncultured Saprospiraceae bacterium | reverse complement strand
CCGCTCTTTACCACCTTCAAGCGAAACTTCATAAATGTGTCTTTCCATTGGTGATTCCTTAGCTGCCTGATAATAGATAAGCCCATTTTTTTCATCTACGCCATAAAATGCAGTCACATCAAATGAACCTGAAGTTAAAGGCCTAATTAAACGACCTTTCATATCATACAAATACAAATGTTGATACCCATCTTGTTCACTTGACCAAATAAACCAAGATTTGTCCTTTAAAAAAGTCAGATCATCATGAATATCAATGTAACGACTATTTTGCTCTTTTAAGAGTATCCTGGATTGTTGCGTTGAAGGATCAAAAAGCAGTAAATCGAGTTCATTCTGATGACGATTCATTCGAAATGCTACCAAACCCTCTTTACTCCATTTAATGCGTGGTATGTATTGATCTTCCATCTTGCCCATTGGCAAATCAGTATAGGTGCCTTTACGCATATCATAAAGATGTAAACTCACCACAGCGTTTTTTTCGCCCACTTTTGGATATTTAAATACAACAGGGGTAGGATACAAACTATCCTGGTACATTTCCATTAAAAATGAAGGAACCTGAGATTCATCAAAGCGAATAAAGGCCAAATGACGGCTGTCTGGGCTCCACTCAAATGCCCGAGTAATTGAAAATTCTTCCTCATACACCCAGTCTGAAGCACCATTAAGAATGCTGTTAACCTGTCCATTTGTAGTTATAGCAACACTCTTATTGGTCTCAATATTGTATACGAATAGGTTGTTTTGTGAAACGAAGGCTATCTTTCGACTATCCGGGCTAAAAGTAGGATACATTTGCGCGTCAGGAGCATCCAATGCGACCAGTATTTTATCGCGTGAATCCCACAACAAATACTGGGCCTTCACACTATATCGATATATAGGTTCAGCTTCTGTTTCCAAAATAAAATGCCTGTTATCCGGACTTTGTATATAATTGCCGTACTGCAAGGGCTTACCTTCCTTATCCAAAATCGCATTGCCATCCAATAAAACACCAGTAGACTCACCATTGCTAAGGTCATATTTTTCTAATACTGGACCTTTACGCAAAATGTATTCCCGACCCGTGCCCGTGAATGAAAATCCAGGGATATTACGCGTCGAAAAAGTACCCTTAGCCCAAATATCCTCAAGAGTGATACTTTTCTGAGCAGATAATTGATTTTCAGGTAATACCAACCACAACAAAACTGTACTCAAAACAATAGAAAATAAACGCATATCTCGTATTTTATGACAAAAAAACAATTTTTAAATGAAAGAAAGCAAAAACGCTTGTAATTCCTAATACCAGAAAGCGTCCAATTGTGCTTTGGTTAAATTCTCTTATTAATGAAACGCAATATTAGCTGTCAACCAACAACCCAAAATGAGTTAGTACCGTGAGATTATGATTAATTTTTTAAAAGATAATAAGTTTGCGGCTTCTGTAACTATACATTTCGCAGAGGATTTTAACCAGATGAGAGTGTTTATCACCGAAGACAGTTCCATTGGTATAACAGTAACTAAGGAAGGGTTTTTAGGGGGGAGCATTTTCAAACCCTAATGCTAAAAGACCGCAGAAAATGTGAGCATAACGCAACCAATTGCATAATCATTGCAGGCTAAATCAAACGTGAAATAATTTAGTGTTTTTAGTTTTATAAGGAATCTTACTTTTTGGAAGTAATCAAACCAAAATAACTGTCGAATACTCAGCTTATCATAGGAAGTAAACAATGAGAACCGTAATTTGCTTGAGATTTATGTATTACCCATGCGAAAAAGTTGACGAATAGGAACTTTTTCCTTTACAATTATAAGAATAATAAAAAGCAACATAAAAGCTGAACTTACCATAAGCTGAAAAATCAATGGTAAGTTTTCATTCAAATTACTCAATACAAATAGACCATATAACATTGCAGCAATGATGAAATAGATAAAAAAGTCCTTAATTCGATAAGGAACAGGATAGTATCGCTTGCCTAAAAAGTAGCAAATAATCAACATCCATGCGTAACAAAAAAATGTTGCCCAGGCAGCTCCATAAAACCCTGCTATTGGCAGCAACCATAAGTTTAAAACAATAGTAGCAATTGCACCAGACAGTGCGATCCAGGCACCCATCATGGTTTTGTCTATCAGTCTGTACCAAACGCTCACATTGTAATATAGGCCATTCATCAGATTGGCAAGCAATAATATGGGAATAATTCCCAACGCCAACCAATAATCCGGATGCAATATGAGTTTTATCCCATCCAGAAACAATAAAGTGAATAGACTACCACCTACTGCAGCTATTCCATAATAATGCGCCACCCGAGCATAAATTTCAGGAGCATTATTAGCATTTTTTTGCCGAAAAAAGAAAGGCTCTGCACCGTAACGAAATGCTTGAGTAAACAGAGCCATGATCATCGTCAATTTGTAGCAAGCTGCATAGGCACCCAATGAAATCTTGTTTTCAGCTATGGTACCTGGCAATAGCCAAATCATTATCTTCCTGTCCAACAGTTCATTAATGGCATAAGAAATGCCCACGACAATGAGTGGAAGTGAATACAACATCATTTTCCGCCACAATGATGGACTAAACTGGAAACGAATATCAAGAATCCAAGGTAAAAGCATTAACAGCTGCACTCCACTAGCCAATAAATTGGATATGAATATGTAACCGATACCTAATTCAGGGTTATATAGTATTTCGGTAAGCCAAACCATCTGCTGATTAGCCACCCAATATGGGCACAGCACTAAAAAAAACAAGTTCGCGCCGATATTTATACCAATATTAGCTAAACGAATGCCGGCAAAAATCATCGGTCTGGACTCCAGCCTGAGTCTGGAAAGGGGCAGTTCTGATAGCGCATCCAGAGCCAAAATGCAAGCACTATATCCAATTAAATGAGCATATTCAGGGTACCGAAATAATTCGGATAAGGGGTGCTGAAAGAACCAAAGCAAACAAGCCAACACCACACTGCTTGCTGCAATCGAAATGAGAGCCGTACTATAAACCTGCTCTCTGCAGGTGTGGGTATCACTACCGTATCTGAAATAAGCCGTTTCAAAACGATATGTGAAAAAAATGAGCATTAAGCCAACAAACGAAAACAAATCAGCAACAATACCATAATCTGAAGGGCTAAATACCCTTACATATAATGGCAAGAGCAAAAAATACAACAGCCTTCCCAAAATGGAACTGAGGCCATATACAGCAGTTTCGCCAGCTAATTTTCGAATGGACATGGCGCTAAATAACGCATAATTCGCGGTTGACTATTCAAGTATGGCCTCTTTTTTACAGGAAATATTTCGTTGTAAGCTGAATTAAGGCGCTATAAAATGCCTTAATTGACCAGTTGTATGCTATCGCTCACAATACGAAGCTTTTTGTTGCGAACCGATTGATTATACACCGGATCACCAGGCAGTCCTGTAGAAATATTCAAATCACCAAGATTTCGGTCGAATTGCACAGTTTTTTCATTTGGAATTTTGAGAACATACTGAATCCATTGACCCCTAAATTTTCCCGTAATAGGAAGCCTCGCTGCCTCAGGTAATAAAATAGAATCCTGATTCACTTTTGTGGTAAACAAAAGTTCCATGGCTGAAGCACTTGCCTCCGATTCACTTCTTCCCCGCGCATATCGCTCTTCGTACAAATAAAACTTTTCATCTTCGCTTTTTTCTATGACCAATCTGTTTGGAGTGATTTGAACAAATTTATCATCAAAAGAAATGCTACCTAAAGAAAAACCTTCAAGCCTATCTCCCTGGTATACTTTTACATGATAAACATCAGGATTAATACCCTCATTTAACAACTGCTTAGTCAGCATAAATGGGGTCTTAAATTCGCGAATTGTGCTACTGCCAACTAAAACTAAACTTACCAAATTGACAAACCATAGACCAAAGAGGATTCCAAAGAGTAAATTTGGAATCTGCTTTTGAAAAAACCACTTGATTATTAATAGTGAAATGCCAAGAAATGGGGTCAACAATACAACATATAGATTTATAAGTCCCAGACTGGTGACCACATCTCCTGTGGGCATAAACATTAAGATAAAAGGCTTACCCACAATTAATGAGACCAAAATAATAGTCCATACCGCCATCAGTACTAATACTACCAAAACGCCAATGAGCTTGATGATTGGATTTAATATTCGCATTAAGCCCTTAGCTCCATACTCGAGTGATTGGCCAAGTCCCATGAGCCAGTTTTCAAGGTTTACCCGCCATGATTCCGCACGAGATTCCTCAAAGGAAGATCCGTCTTTTTCGTGGTTTGCCGATTCAGATGCGTTAGTCTGCTTTGATCGAAATTTTTCAGAGATTCCATTCACTTCATCCTCCACAATTTTCGACAAATTAGCCAGATTGATAGGATCACCGCGCATTTCAAGCTTTTCCTTACTCGTTTTTGCAGGCTTTATGATAGCCATTAAAATAAAATAACCCAAAACGGCGGTACCTTTAGAAATCAAGAAAATCAGTACCATAAAAATGCGTATCCACACTGGATCCTTCATGCCCAAATAAGCTGCCAATCCCGAAGCTACTCCTCCAACCACCTTATCATCAAGATTGCGGTAAAGACGCTTCTCTGTTTTGGAAGTTGTTGCACCGTTAAAGGTAGAAGACTGTTTTTCATCAGATGTATCTTCGCCAAGTTCTTCTGGTTTTCCAATAATCTCTTGTACAAATAAAATATCCTCCACATCTACAATCATGCGCTTTTGTAAGCGTTCGCTAAAAAGCTCCGCTATTCGACTTTCAATATCTGCCATGATTTCAGTGCCAGAATCATCCTTGAAAAGCACCTTGAGTGAAGCTAGGTAGTCTTGCAAAAGGAGGAAAGCATCTTCGTTAATAGTGAACGGGAATCCTCCAAGATTAATTTGAACAACTTTATGCATCGGGATCATTTTTTGGTAATTTAAGAAGGGTAACAGAGCGGACAAGGTCGTCCCAATCCGCCTGTAAATCTTGGAGGGTGTCTTCGCCTGCCAATGTGATTTTATAATACTTTCTGGGCGGTCCACTGGTCGATTCGCGCCAAAAATAGTCAAGTAAACCGGCATTTTTTAACCGATTCAACATAGGATATAAGGTTCCTTCAACTACAATAAGATTGGCTGTTTTTAGCTTCTCTATAATGTCAGAAGTATACATGTCTTCTTTAGAAAGTATGGAAAGGATACACATTTCCAATACCCCTTTTCGCATCTGTGCTTTGGCATTTTCCGTATTCATAGGGCAAATATAAATACATTGCAATGTATTATGCAATACATAGTACTAAATTTTGCAAAGTATTTTCGTTTAATTAAAAAGTAAACGTACATAAGTCCATGTTTTA
>CAYUZA010000183.1:0-5392 GCA_964449535.1 uncultured Saprospiraceae bacterium | reverse complement strand
CAGATAAACTAATTAGCGTTTTGTTTCAATTAAGAGACCTCGGAAACACAGTTGTACTTGTTGAACACGACGAAGATATTATTCGTAAAGCTGACTACTTAATCGATATAGGAACAGGTGCTGGAATACATGGTGGCAAGGTAGTTTTTGAAGGTAATTTTAAAATAGCAGATCCAACCTTACATCAAAACAGTTTAACGGTTCAATATCTGCATGGAACTGAAGTTATTCCTATTAAATCACAACCAAGGAAGCCTATTAATTTTCTGAGAATACTTGGAGCAAGGGCGCATAATTTGAGGAATTTGGATATTAATGTTCCATTGCAAGCACTTACAGTAATCAGTGGTGTATCAGGTTCAGGGAAAAGCACCCTGGTTAGGCAGGTAATTATGGAAGGATTGCAGCAAATACTAAGTGGAGCTGCACAGGCACATGGATCTGGATTCAAAGAATTTTTGGGAGACACAAAACAAATTCAGCATCTTGAGTTCATAAGTCAACATCCGATGGGACGATCATCCAGATCCAATCCCGTCACTTATGTTAAAGCATTTGACCATATTAGAGATCTATATACTCGACAACCCCTCGCAAAAATGCGAGGTTACAAGCCCAAACACTTTTCTTTTAATGTAGAAGGCGGTCGATGTGAAACCTGTAAAGGAGAAGGCGAAATAATAGTTGAAATGCAGTTTTTAGCTGATGTAGCACTACCTTGTGAAGATTGTCAATCAAAAAGATTCAAAAAAGAAATCCTTGAAGTTGAATTCCAAGGAAAAAATATTTTTGAAGTGTTAGATATGCCAATAGAGGAAGCCATAAAATTTTTCCAACGCAATACGGAGATTATAGAAAGAATAAAACCTTTATTTGAAGTTGGCCTGGGTTATTTAAAATTGGGTCAGTCCTCTTCAACCCTATCCGGTGGCGAAGCGCAACGGGTTAAATTGGCTTCTTACCTGGGAAAGAATCAATCAGAAAAAATATTTTTTATTTTTGATGAACCAACCACCGGGCTGCATCTTCACGATATAAGAAGACTATTGAATGCTTTTGAAGCATTAATTGAACGGGGACATACAGTATTAGTAGTAGAACACCATTTGGATGTGATTAAAAACGCTGATTATATTATCGATTTAGGTCCTGAAGCGGGTGAACATGGAGGACAACTACTTTATCAAGGTGAACCTAAGGGACTTTTATCTATTGAATCAAGCCATACTGCTAAGTATTTAAAGGAAAAAATACCCAATTAGCTCCTTAATCCAAATTGACTCCTTTTCAACTGTTTTCTCCATAAGGTATTATTACTTCTATATTACAACGTAATATAACTAATTATTACCTGTAACAAACATGTATTTTATTCAATTACAGTGTATTAACAATATGTTGTTACTTAAATCACCTACCATAAATTGTGGATTTATTTATGTAATATTTTAAAATATGTTTACCTTTGCTAATGGTCCACGAATCAGGGTGGATTTACCTGATACAAGATCAATTAAGTATTTAAAGTTATAAAATATACATGACACCAAATAAAGGTTCAGACTATAATGCCAGTAATATCCAAGCACTAGAAGGCTTGGAAGCAGTTCGTAAACGCCCCGGTATGTATATCGGAAGTACCGATATAAAGGGATTGCATCATTTGGTTTATGAGGTTATAGATAATTCCATAGATGAGCATCTTGCCGGGTATTGTAATAACATTGAAGTAATTATTCACCCAGACAACTCGCTTACTGTCAAGGACAATGGTCGAGGAATACCAACCGGGATTCATGAAAAGCTCCAAAAATCTGCCTTAGAGGTTGTGATGACAGTCTTGCATGCGGGTGGTAAATTCGATAAGGATACCTATAAAGTATCCGGGGGTCTACACGGGGTTGGAGTATCCTGCGTAAATGCTCTCTCTGAGTCACTTCGGGCTGAAGTCCATCGGGAAGGTCAGGTTTTTGAACAGGAATACCAACGGGGAAAGCCCCTTTATGATGTAAGGGCCATTGGTTCATCAGATCGTACGGGAACTTTTGTCACTTTTAAACCGGATTACGAAATTTTCGAAGTACTGGAATTTAAATTTGAAACCCTAGCTCACCGTCTTAAGGAATTAGCTTTTTTGAATGCTGGACTAACGTTATCCCTTATTGATGAACGTGTTACTGAAGAAGATGGAAAATACAAGTCTGAATTGTTTCACTCGGAAGGAGGTTTGAAGGAATTTGTTCAATACATCGATGCATCCCGCCAAAAACTAATTGATGTCCCCATTTACGTAAAAACCCGGGACGAGGACACCAATGTGGAGGTAGAGGTGGCCATGCAATACAACACCGGATACAGTGAAAACATCTTTTCCTTTGTAAACAATATCTCCACTCGCGAAGGCGGTACCCACGTGAGTGGCTTCAAGCGTGCTGTGACTAGGGTATTCAAGCAATACGGTGACGACAACAATTTCTTTAAAAAACTAACCTTCGCCATTTCCGGGGAGGACTTCAGTGAAGGTTTGACCGCCATTGTATCTGTGAAGGTGCCAGAACCTCAATTCAAAGGACAAACTAAAGGCGAACTAGGTAATTCTGAAGTGACGGGTGTTGTATCCCGCTGCATGGGTGAAGTACTTAAGATTTATTTGGAAGAAAATCCAGCACAGGCCAAGCGAATCATTGAAAAGGTTATCCTGGCAGCTACAGCTCGCCACGCCGCCCGTAAGGCTCGCGAAATGGTGCAGCGTAAAAATGTACTCACCGGATCTGGATTACCCGGCAAATTATCCGATTGCAGCTCCAAATCACCAGAAGAAAGCGAAATATTCCTGGTCGAGGGAGACTCGGCTGGTGGAACGGCAAAGCAGGGAAGAGACCGAAATTTCCAGGCTATCCTGCCTCTCAGGGGTAAAATATTGAATGTGGAAAAGGCTTTGGAACATAGAATATATGAAAACGAGGAGATCAAAAATATGTTCACAGCATTAGGAGTGAGCATTGAAGAAAAAGACGGGGAAAAAATCCTCAACATAGAAAAACTTCGCTACCACAAAATAGTCATCATGTGTGATGCCGACGTTGACGGATCGCACATTACAACATTGATTCTGACCTTCTTTTTCCGGTTTATGCGCCCTTTGATCGACAGCGGACACGTGTACATAGCAAATCCACCGCTGTATCTGGTGCGCAAAGGCAAAGAGCACCGTTACTGCTTCAATGAAGAGGAAAGACGAGAAGCAGTCAATGCGTATTCCAAAGGAGAAAAAGACGACAGTGTCAAGATACAGCGATATAAGGGTCTCGGTGAGATGAACGCTGAGCAATTATGGGAGACTACTATGGATCCCAATGCGCGTATCCTTCGGAAAGTGACGGTAGACGATGCTATAGAGGCAGACCGCATCTTCAGCATGCTCATGGGCGATGAAGTACCCCCGCGAAGAGAGTTTATCGAGGCCAATGCCAAATATGCCAAGGTCGATATTTAAATAAATCTAAGAGATAATATATTTTCTGTATCTCAATCCTACATCATTTCATCAGATTGATGCTGATGTGTCATGTGTGATATTAAAGAAAATGATTAGGTAATTATGCGATTATCCTTCCCTTAACTTTGATATCTCCCATCATAACGCCTGATAGAGACCTCACTGGAGAGATCCGTATCATGAAACATATGTTGGTATAATTGATCCGCCATGGCAGGCGCCATAGATGCTCCTTTTGTACCGAGTCCATTAAGCACAAACAGCTGCCTGTGTTCCGGGTGCTCGCCAATAAGCGGTCTACGGTCAGGTACTGTAGGACGTACTCCCCGCACCTGCCCTATGGTTTCCCAAGATTGGCTAAGCATGTCGTCCAACTCCGTCTCCAGAAACAGACGGCTTTCTTTACCCTCCGGATCACTGTCCAAATCCCTTTGGTAGGTGCTGCCTACCCAAAACATTGACGCTTCCGGCTGCCAGGGGACAATGAATACGTTTTTCTTCACTAAAGTCCTTGCCGGAAAATCTGGTATGCGCACCATTAATACATCCCCCCGATTAGGCACCACCGGCAAATAATTAAAATATGGATTCAGCTGAACAGCACTACCTTCACAAAAAATTACCCGTTTACTTCGCCAGTTTCCATACTCCCAATACGTGCCGGTATGTATTAATTTAGTATATTCCATCGCTGTAAGCTCAAAGCAATCCTTTTCCTGCAATGCAGCCTGCCATGCCGACAACAGCCGTGCTACGGGCAACTGCCAGGCATTCAAAGTTGGGCCTAAACGGGATGTTTCCATTGCACGCAATGGGGGAACCACATCAGGATGCGTCGTTGGCGCCATGTATGATTCATAACCAGGTGTACAAGAGCGTACGTCCCAATCGTTGATTTGTTTTACCTCTGTCAGCATTCGGTACAAGGCAACTGATTGAAAAGTATCATTCATCCCGAGCTCATCTAGCCATTTGTTATAAAACGGCACAGCTGCTTCTAAAAATTCAGCAAAACACCAACTTAGTAAAAATTTCTTTCCTGTAACTGGATTCATGATACCAGCCGAAACCCCTGATGCCGATGGAGATGCTGGATCCGCAATCACTGCAAATCGCTTACCATGATTATGAAGAGTACGAGACATAACAGCTCCGGCAATTCCAAATCCAACCACTAAAGCGTCAAGTATTCCTTCTGATTTGTCAACGTATGCCATATTCCTCCTTTATTTTCCGGGGCAATCCTTTAACTACAAGATCGTAAGATTGATCGACGAGCTTGCGAATGCTATGGTCATCTAGTCCGCCCTCAAGTATCACTGTATTCCAGTGGGTTTTGTTCATATGATAACCTGGAAATACAGCGTCCGGATGTTCTTCCCTGAGCTGAATGGAAAACTCAGGGTCACATTTGAGGTTGGCACTAAGTTGGGAATCATCCAAACTCACTAGTGCAAACATTTTTCCGCAAACTTTAAAAACAAGGGTTACCTCATCAAAAGGAAAGCACTCTTCCACATGTTTTTTTTGAATACAGTAATTTCTAAAGGCCTCTACATCCATAGAGTTGGTCTATTTTATTATTTTTGCGAGCGCTTTATGGCCCTGTAGTTCAATGGATAGAATAGAAGTTTCCTAAACTTTTGATATGGGTTCGATTCCCGTCGGGGCTACTCTTTTAGACAGGATTTTAAATTATAAGATATCCTTATTTACATCTTTTATCAATCCACGGTTCTTTCATACCTCTCGTGCATTTCCACTTTCTCTGCCGACATTTTATTGCCTGTTTTTGGATATACTAATTTCATCTCTTTTACCAAATGACCTGCATTGGCATACTTGTCAATAATAAATAAAATGTATCTAACGTCTACCATAATATTCCGGCAG
>CAYUZA010000182.1:0-5431 GCA_964449535.1 uncultured Saprospiraceae bacterium | reverse complement strand
GGCATTATCTCTCCCAAATAGAAATTACATATAATATTTACCCTTAATTTATGCGAAAAACTTTCTACCTCCGTAGAAAAAGGGATAAATTTGCCTGTACAAGCAATCCATTCTTTATGAAAAAACATAATTTCTCCGCGGGTCCGGCCATATTACCGGCAGAAGTATTACAGGAAGCCGCTCAGGCTTGCATCGATTTCAATGGCAATGGCTTATCCCTGCTGGAAATGTCCCACCGATCTAAAGCCTTCGAGGCTGTCATGGAAGAGTCAGAGCAGCTCATCAGACAGCTCATGGGGCTGGACGATGATTGGGCTGTTTTGTTCCTAACTGGCGGAGCAAGTACTCAATTTTTTATGGTACCCATGAATATCCTTAACGACCATGAAAGGGCAGCTTATACAGATACGGGCACATGGGCCGCAGGAGCCATTAAAGAAGCCAAGCCTTACGGCATCATTGATGTGGTAGCCTCTTCTAAAGCGGATAACTACACCTACATTCCTAAAACATGGAAAATTGAAGAGGGCACCCGATATTTCCACTTTACGACCAATAATACCATATTCGGAACTGAATGGCACGTTGAGCCAGAGGTATCTGTCCCATTGGTAGCAGATATGTCTTCCAATTTTCTAAGCAAACCTCTTGATGTTTCCAAATATGACCTAATATATGCAGGAGCCCAAAAAAATCTGGGACCTGCAGGTGTTACCCTCGTGCTGGTGCGCAAGCATTTAATTGGCAGAGCACAACGCACGATACCCACCATGTTGCAGTACAAAACACACTTTGAAAAAGGGTCCATGTACAATACGCCCCCGGTATTTCCTATTTATGTCTCTATGCTCACCCTGAGATGGATTCAAAAAATGGGTGGCTTAAAGGAAATGGAACAACACAATATTGCAAAAGCAAATTTGTTGTATACGGAAATTGACCGCAATCCGCTATTTAAGGGTACGACAGCCATTGAGGATCGCTCCCGTATGAATGTGTGCTTCGTTCCTATTCACGCAGAACATGAGGAACCATTCCTGGCACTGGCTAAATCTGCAGGAATAGACGGTATAAAAGGCCATAGATCAGTTGGCGGATTTAGAGCATCCATTTACAATGCCATGCCCATTTCAAGTGTGCAGGTACTAGTAGATCTTATGCAACAATTTGAGCAAAAAAATGGCTAAGCATGCCTGATCAGGATAAGCATTTAGCCCATATCATTGAAAAAGAAGAACTACCTGTTCCCCTCTACGTATTTCTAGATAGAGGCAAAAGCGTTAGGATTCGCTTGAAGGAAAACAAAGCAGTGCTTTCAGTCCCTATTTTTATACCCGAAAACGAGCGCAAACGATATATCGAATGGGCCTTAGACTGGGTGCACAAAAAGACACAGAAGGAGCGCTTCCAAAATGGACTGCAAAAACGGGTATTTACAAACGGCGATACGCTAACGGTTATGGAGAGGCCACTCCATTTACAAATCCAGGAAACGCAATATTTTACACAAAAGGCAAACGCCAAGGCTACCCGGGACAACATCATCATAAATTTACCTTTCAATTGGGATGATGCCGAAAAACAGGATGCCATCCGATCATTGTTGAGAACCATGCTGGCAAAAATATGCCACTCACCCATGCAACGCCGCGTATACGAGCTTAATAACCAACACTTTAATTTCGACGTACAACAGATTCGGTTGAAGTATAACAAAAGTAATTGGGGCTCTTGCTCTACAAAAGGCAACCTCAATTTTTCCATCAGACTTTTATTCGCACCACAAAAGGTGATTGACTCTGTCATATTGCATGAATTGGTCCACTTCAAGCACATGAACCACTCTAATGAATTCTGGCAAATGCTTCAAAAACATGACCCTCATCTAGAACATAGTGAGGCATGGCTTAAGGCACACAGCTATACCGATTTTGTATGATGGGACGAACGTTTTGGCTGGTAATCTTGTTGATTGTTATAGTCTCTTTAAGATTATCCGGGCAATCATTTCAAAACACCCCCACTGATCCACAGCTATTCTATTGGCAAGTCAAATATAATCTTTTACCAAAAATCAATACAGGTTTATTGCTCAAGGCTCCTCCAATGACGGGTGCCATATGCCGCTGGGAATACCAAATGGAAAAAACTGCCCGTCTCCCACTGCGTTTTCGCTTAGGATGTGTTGAAACCATTGAACGTATGGAAGGAAAACGCAAGGATTGGCTGCATCCATAATCATTCGTTAGGAAACCTTAACGCTTCACCATTAGGCAAAATCGAAATATATACCTATTATTGGCGCTCAAAAATTATACAATGGCATCTGATATAGAAATAGCACAAGCAGCCGAGCACCGCCCAATTAAGAGCATAGCGGCTAAATTGAACATATCCGAAGAGGATTTTATACCTTATGGAAGATACAAAGCAAAATTACCACTGGAGCTGATCGACTTAGAAAAGGTTAAAAAGAGCAAATTAATCCTAGTTTCAGCCATATCTCCCACTCCAGCCGGGGAGGGTAAAACTACTATGTCGATCGGATTGTCCCAAGGCCTTAATCGCATTGGCAAAAAGACTACTGTTGTATTACGTGAGCCTTCTTTGGGACCTGTTTTTGGCATAAAAGGAGGAGCTGCGGGTGGTGGCTATTCACAGGTATTACCCATGGAAGAAATCAACCTTCATTTTAACGGGGATTTTTCTGCAGTTGAAAAAGCACACAATCTATTGGCAGCTTTGATCGACAACAATATTCAAAGTCAAAAGTCCAGCCTTGGGATAGACCCTCGAACCATATTGTGGAAAAGAGTGATGGATATGAACGACCGCTCCTTACGCAAAATTGTCATCGGATTGGGCGGCACAGGCAATGGTGTGCCTCGTGAGACAGGCTTTGACATCACTGCAGCATCAGAAATCATGGCCATTTTATGCCTATCAAATGACCTGATCGACCTTAAGAGAAGAATAGGTAATATTTTTGTAGGCTTCACCTATGATAAAAAACCGGTTTATGCAAGGGATCTGAGTGCGGAAGGAGCAATGGCAGCCCTGCTCAAGGAGGCCATTCAACCCAATCTGGTTCAAACTATAGAAGGATACCCGGCCATTATTCATGGAGGTCCATTCGCCAATATAGCTCAAGGTACTAATACTGTTATAGCGACGCGCATGGGGCTTTCATTAAGTGATTATGTGGTTACCGAAGCGGGATTTGGGTGTGATTTAGGCGCAGAAAAATTTCTAGATATCAAATGCGTAAGCGCAGGCCTGCAGCCTAGCGCTGTGGTCTTAGTGGCTACGGTGCGCGCACTTAAATATCATGGAGGTGCTTCCTTGGATACCATCAGTACTCCGGATGTAGAATCCCTGAAAAAAGGAATGGTAAACCTTGAAAAACATTTGGAAAATGTAAGGCAGTTTGGCATCGAACCCGTAGTAGCTATAAATCACTTTTTGAGCGACAGTCCGGAGGAACATCAGGCCATTATGGATGCATGCGCTGACCATGGTGTTCATGCTGTGGTAGCCAATGTATGGGGCGAAGGCGGTAGAGGCGCTGAAAAATTGGCAGAAGCCGTAGCCAAAGTAGTTGAAGAAAAACCAGCAGCATTCAAGCCAATATATGATTGGAACTGGCCAGTAGAACAAAAGATCGAAACGCTGGCCACCAAAATATATGGCGCTGCCCGTGTAGAATATAGTGCAGATGCCAAGGCAGCCCTCAAGCGCATAGAAAAATTGGGACTCACAAAGCTACCCATATGCGTTGCCAAGACACAATATTCATTTTCTGACAATCCAAAACTTCTGGGCAGACCTACAGGTTTTACCCTCAACGTGAGAGATATTGAGATAGCTGCAGGTGCTGGATTTTTGGTTCCCATTACAGGTGACATGATGCGGATGCCGGGACTACCTGCCATACCTTCTGCCAACCATATTGACATCGATGATAATGGCAATATTTCGGGGTTGTTTTAGGGGGGGAGAGATACTATATTTTTAGACTTAAACAATTTTCAACTTAAATATTAAACATGTTTTAATATTTTTACTTTGATGTATATTTGTTCTCCATTTTTGACCCATTAATTTTTTTCCGAATGCCTCTATTAGGTTCATTGCTCAGTAAAGTAGTTGAATTGCGCAAAAACCTGCCCACTATTAATGTGCAGAGGGATCCGTATGTGCAGCAAAAAAAATGCCTGATTAAACTGCTTAAAAAAGCAAGGTTTACAGAATTTGGAAAAACATTCTCATTTGATAACGTACTGGAAAGCAAGGATCCATGCGAAGCATTTCGTCAACAGGTACCCATCTTTGATTACACTAAAATTTATCAGGATTGGTGGTCAAGATCTCTACAAGGTGAATCCAACATTACCTGGCCGGATGCTATATCTTATTATGCACTCAGCTCTGGAACTTCTGAAGCTACTTCTAAATACATACCCATATCTAAAGACATGTTGCGTTCTTTTAGGCGTACCGGAGTAAAACAGATACTGTCTCTTTCTAATTTTCCTATTCCAGACAATCTATTGGAAAAAGGATACCTCATGATCGGTGGCAGCACCCATTTAAAAAGCAATGGAAGCTACTTTGAAGGCGATCTGTCAGGAATTACAGCTCGAAACATGCCATTTTGGTTTCAGCAATTTTACAAACCTGGATTTGATATTGCCAGGGAAAAAGACTGGAATCTGAAAATAGAAAAAATCGCAGAACAAGCACCCAATTGGGATATTGGTTTTATTGTTGGGGTTCCAGCTTGGATTCAATTGATCCTTGAAAAGATAATCGAAACCTATAAGCTGAATCACATACATGAAATATGGCCAAATCTGGCAGTATTTGCCCATGGTGGGGTATCTTTCGAACCCTATCGAGAGGGATTCGAAAAATTATTAGGGAAAGAACTTATTTATATTGAAACATATCTGGCTTCAGAAGGATATATCGCATACCAGACAAGGCCCGACGCAGAAGGCATGCAGCTCGCTTTAAACAATGGTATTTTCTTTGAATTTATACCATTCAATGAGTACAATTTCACAGCCGAAGGCAACCTCACAGATGACCCCCAAACACTTACTATACAGGATATTGAAGAAGGAGTTGAATACGCAATTCTACTCAGCACCAACTCTGGTGCCTGGCGATATCTTATAGGCGACACAGTAAAGTTTGTAGATAAAAAACGCAGCGAAATTATCATCACCGGAAGGACCAAACATTTTTTAAGCTTGTGTGGCGAACATCTATCTGTAGACAATATGAATCAAGCCATTAGGCACTTGTCAAAAGAGGAACAGGTATCAATCCCAGAATATACTGTAGCCGGAATGCTTGAAAACAATCGCTTTGTGCATCAGTGGTACCTGGGGGCAGATACTGATATTGACGAACAAACAGCTCTGCA
>CAYUZA010000181.1:0-5473 GCA_964449535.1 uncultured Saprospiraceae bacterium | reverse complement strand
ATTCCCATAGCAGTCAATTGTTGTACAGCCCAATTGTTAGCTCTGTCCATTGCAGATGATCCGGTCAAACGGGGACCTAAGAGATCACAAATATCAGAGGCATATTGCATTACATTGGACTCCTCCATACCTATTTTAATGAATAAGCTTTGAGGAGTCACCAAAGTGTCTTGCGCAAACAGATTGGATGCATAAACTAAAATCAAGCAAAGGAATAAACGACTTAAGTTCATCGAATTTGGTTTTTATTATAATTATTTTGGCCAAATGTACCATTCAAAGCGTGAAAAGTGAAACTATAGATTGAAATTTGCACTTCAAATTACATTCTATGTTACCAATAGAAACCCAAGATCTCCATTTATTTGATTATGATTTGCCGGATGAACTCATTGCTAAACATCCGCTTAAAGAACGTGCGGATTCCCGACTTTTGCATTATAATAAAGGGAAAATTGAACACGAATATTTTAGAAAATTGCCTGATTTACTTCCACCAAATTCACTTCTAATATTCAACCAATCCAAAGTTATACCTGCTCGATTAATTGCTTATACCGTACATCAGCGTCAAATTGAAATTTTATTACTAAAACCACTAATTCCATCGAAAGATCCACTATTTGCCCTGCAAAATCAGCTGCCTCAAATTTGGGAGTGTATGGTGGGAGGTAAAAAATATTGGAAAGAAGAAGACAGAGTAACAATAGAGACGGAAGAGTGGAAAATTATTTTTGAATGGGCTGATAGGGATAATAATACAGTCAACATCTGGGTTGAAGATGGTAACCCTTCTTTTGGGACTTTGCTGGAAAAATTAGGTGAAATGCCTTTACCACCTTATTTGAACAGAAAGGCAGAGAAAAATGATGCCATTCGATATCAAACGGTCTATTCAACAAACGATGGTTCTGTTGCCGCACCAACTGCCGGACTTCATTTTGATTCAGATATCATAGAACGAATAAAACAAAAAGGCCACCGCATTGCCTACTTGACATTACATGTTGGTGCAGGTACTTTTCTGCCCGTTAAAACGCAAAATATGCTCGAGCATCCTATGCATTCGGAACAATTTGTAATTGAAGAATCGCTATTAAATACTATTAGTCAGCATGAAGGACCAATAATACCTGTAGGTACCACTAGTATGCGAGCATTAGAAAGTCTTCGATTTTTGTTGCAAGGAGACACTGTAATTACCCAAGTGCCTCAGTTTCCAGAATATAATGATTTCCAAATAAACAGAAGAACTATTAGTCAGCAATTGCTCCGATATCTCAAGAATTACCATCAAACCTCATTGCTTGCAGAAACATCAATTATGATTCACCCTGGCTTTGTTCCCGTTTTCAGCGATGGAATCGTCACCAATTTTCATCAACCCAAATCGACCTTGTTACTACTTATTGCCTCTTTAATAGGTGATGACTGGAAAAAAGTATATGCGTCTGCCTTAGAAGAAAAATATCGTTTCTTGAGTTATGGCGATAGTTCCTTCCTTTTTTGGAATTCTGGCTTGTCGCCCCGCCGGATTTAACTATCTTTACACCTTAATCAACTTAAAAATATGCAAAATTTATTGAATAAGAAAGCTGTCCATCAAGCATGTATTAGCCGACAGGTGGAACTGATTGAAAACTTCTCCAATAAGGTTGAAGAACTCAAGAAAGAATTGTTTGCGCATGATACCATACCCAGTCAGGACGATCACAAACCTTCGGAAAGAATTGAAATTTTAGAAAGTATGGAAAAAGAACTCAACTTTCTACACTTTGAAATGAACCTGCTGAACCAACTCAATATGGACGAGAAATATGAAAGCGTACAGCCAGGCGCTTTGGTAGTTACCGATAAAAGAGTATTTTATGTAAGTGTATCTATTGAAGAAATAGAAGTTGAAGGCCAACGTATTTTTGGTATTTCGACACAAGCTCCGTTGTATAAAGAAATGGCAGGAAAACACAGCGGCGAATCCTTTGCATTCAATGATACTTCTTATACAATTAAAGAAGTGTATTAAAATACGTATACAAGTAGTATCTTTTGGTTGAGAAATATCCTAGACAATAAGTCGGGATATATTTTTATGAATAATTGAACCCTATCCTAACGCTATGCAACCATTAAATGATCAGGAAATAGCCAGGCGAGAAGCCCTCTCCCAATTGACTAATTTTGGTATCGAACCTTATCCTGCAGCATTGTTTCCAGTTAATAATTTTGCAACACAAATAAAGGAAACATTTTCAGATAGCAATCAAGACGATTTCGGTCATGTTGTTTTGGCAGGCAGGCTTATGATGAAAAGAATCATGGGTAAGGCATCTTTTGCAGAACTTCTTGATAGTAGTGGGCGTATACAAATATATGTTCAAAGAGATGATATCTGCCCGGAAGATGATAAGTCAATGTACAATGAGGTGTTCAAGAAACATTTGGATATAGGTGACTTTATTGGTGTAGAAGGTTTTGTTTTTCGAACCCAAATGGGGGAGATTACTGTGCATGTTAAATCATTGAAATTGTTGGCAAAATCGCTAAGGCCGCTGCCAATTGTTAAAACTGCCATTGATAAAGAAACCGGCGAATCTCAAACTTATGATGCCTTTAGTGATCCTGAATTGAGACATAGGCAGCGTTATGTTGACCTGATTGTCAATCCGGAGGTTAAGGCTACCTTTTTTAAAAGATCCAGAATGGTGGATGCACTACGTCAATTTTTAAATCAGCATGGTGCGCTAGAGGTAGATACCCCAGTTTTGCAGGCAATCCCTGGAGGTGCAGCTGCTCGCCCTTTCATAACCCATCACAATGCCCTTGATATTCCGTTGTATCTGAGAATTGCCAATGAACTATATTTGAAAAGATTAATAGTTGGAGGATTTGATTTTGTATATGAATTCAGCAGAAATTTCAGAAATGAAGGAATGGATCGCACCCATAATCCTGAATTTACTATTCTTGAATTTTACGTGGCGTACAAAGACTATTTCTGGATGATGGACTTTACAGAGCAGATGTTGGAATACGTTGCAAAAACTATTCATGGTGCCACAGAAATAAAAGTTGGAGACACTTTAATAAGTTTCAAAGCACCGTTTCCTCGAATTTCAATCATGGAAGCCATACGTCAAAAAACAGGAGAGGATATATCTTCTATGGAAGAAGAGCAACTTAGAAATCTATGCCAAAAATGGAAGATAACTACGGATAAGTCCATGGGTAAAGGCAAATTAATTGATGAATTATTCAGTGAACTCTGCGAGCATACTTTCATCCAACCGACTTTCATAACGGATTATCCTGTAGAAATGTCGCCCCTCACCAAAAAACATCGCGAAAAAGATGGTTTAGTTGAAAGATTTGAATTAATGATTAATGGGAAGGAAATTGCAAATGCTTATTCAGAATTAAATGATCCATTAGATCAGCGAGATAGATTTGAAGAACAAATGAGGCTTATGGAAAAGGGTGATGATGAGGCCATGTTTATCGATCAAGACTTCTTACGTGCATTGGAATACGGAATGCCTCCAACTGCAGGTATAGGCATTGGTATAGATCGTTTGGCCATGCTGATGACAAACCAGTCTTCCATTCAAGAAGTGCTTTTCTTCCCTCAAATGAGACCTGAAAAGGATTAAATAATCCGATTAGCTTTAGTGTAATTCACAGTGCTGATGATTTAGATTACGCTTCAAGTGTAAATAATACTGTTGTTAAGCAGTAAATAATTAATAAATTGTTAAAATTTAGATGTGTGGATGGTCCCGAAAACTATTCCATACCTATATTTGCGAGGAAATAACTATGGCCCCCATGGAATTGAACCCTTTACAAAAAGCAGTTTTAATATTAGAAGATGGTACTACCTTTAATGGTTATGCCATGGGAAAGAAAGGTATTTCGACTGGCGAAATTTGTTTTAATACGGGAATGACAGGGTATCAGGAAATTTATACTGACCCATCATATTTTGGTCAAATCATAGTTAACACTTGTGTTCACATTGGAAACTATGGAACGCTGGAATCAGAAGCAGAGTCAAATAGTGTAAAGATAGCTGGGGTTGTAGTCCGCAACCACAATCAGTTTTATTCCCGTACGCTTGCAGATCAATCATTACAAAGTTATCTTGAAAATAACAATACAGTTGGAATTTCAGGCATTGACACGCGGGCATTGGTTAGACATATTCGAGAAAAGGGGGCTATGAATGCCATAATATGTTCCGAAGATGTTGAAATCTCAGAACTGAAAAAACAGTTAAAGGAAGTACCTTCCATGGAAGGGCTTGAGTTGGCTTCAAGTGTAAGTACAAGAGAAAGTTATACTTTTGGAGATCCCAATAGCCGTATTAGAGTAGCCGCTATAGATTATGGGATTAAACAAAATATTCTTCGTTCGCTTGCTGCAAGAGGAATGCTGGTTAAGGTTTTTCCACATAACACTTCATTTGAAGACATCAATCGGTGGAATCCTACGGGATATTTTTTATCAAATGGCCCAGGTGATCCTGCTTCTATGGCAGGTGCTATATCTACAGCGGGTCAGATGATACAATCCGGTAAACCTGTTTTTGGAATTTGCCTGGGCCATCAAATCATATCATTAGCACTACAGATACCTACCTATAAAATGCCTTATGGCCATAGGGGTATTAATCATCCGGTAAAAAACTTGTTGAACGGAAAGTCAGAAATTACAAGTCAAAATCATGGATTTGGTGTAATTGCAGAAGTTGCCTATGCTAAACAAGATTTAATCGAAGTTACGCACATAAATTTGAATGATGATAGCATAGAGGGAATCCGAATGAAAGACAAACCTGTATTTAGCGTTCAATACCATCCAGAAGCATCTCCTGGTCCTCATGATGCGCGATACTTGTTTGACCAATTCCACGACTATTTAACACGATAATAATCTATAAAAATGAGTTTGATCACCGAAATTAATGCTCGCGAGATACTTGATTCTAGAGGAAATCCAACCATTGAAGTAGAAGTTTGGACTGAATCTGGAGCGATGGGCAAAGCCGCTGTTCCATCAGGCGCCTCTACAGGCAAATTTGAAGCGGTAGAGCTTAGAGACAACGATCCAAAGCGTTACATGGGCAAAGGTGTAAAAAACGCTGTAGACCATGTTGAGTCTATGATTCGACCCGAATTGATAGGTATGTCCGTCATAAGACAAAGAGAATCAGACGCCTACATGATTGAAATTGATGGAACACCTAATAAATCCAAATTGGGAGCCAACGCAATATTGGGCGTTTCTATGGCTATTGCGAGAGCTGCTGCAGAAGAATTAGGAATACCCCTATATCGTTATTTAGGAGGCCCTAACGCGCACATCATGCCAGTTCCTATGATGAATATTCTAAATGGTGGATCTCATGCGGATAATTCAATTGATTTCCAAGAGTTCATGATTCTACCTGTAGGCGCCGACCGTTTTTCGGAAGGCT
>CAYUZA010000180.1:0-5474 GCA_964449535.1 uncultured Saprospiraceae bacterium | reverse complement strand
GAGCTCTCGAATGATGGATTTTCCTTTAAAGGTATTGTATGTGGCAAGCAATGCGGTATATTCCATACCGTATCGCTTGAAAATATAATCCGTCACATCATCCCGCTCATCCCAGGAAAAGTCAATATCAAAATCGGGAGGAGAGCTTCGATGTGGATTGATAAAACGCTCAAAATAAAGATCGAGTTCTAAAGGATCTACATCAGTAATTCCCAGACAATAAGCTACGATAGAGTTGGCGCCACTCCCTCTACCCACATGAAAATAACCCGCCGAATGTGCGTAGCGCACAATATCCCAAGTAATCAAAAAATATGCGCAAAAATCCATTCGCTCAATCACACTAAGCTCCTTGCGCACCCTATCTTCTGCTTGTTGGTGATCTGGGCCGTAGCGACGACGACACCCATTGTAGGCAAGCTTGTGTAAAAGCTGAATATCGCCATGAGGTTCACCGGTAAAAGTACGCCTGTTGTTGGTCAGCGATGAAGGCATAGATATTGAGCACGACTCCAGCAGTCGCAGGGTGTTTTCTACAATCTGGGGATACAAAGCAAACGCACGTCTTATATGGTCTGGACCAACAGGCAGCTCCGATACCTGTGCACAATCTGATTCCTGAAGCTTTCCGATAACAATATTGAGGTCTATACAACGCAGCAACTTGTGCAGCCGATACCCTTCCTTATCTAAAAAAGTAACAGGTTGCCATACTACCAGCTTGTCCATAAAGTCACGAAAATACTCCTTACCTATACCTTCTCGATGCAACCTATTGGCCTCATCAGGTCGTATGCCTACAAATTCATGTGCCCCTAGATCGCGAAGCATTATCGGAGGCTGCCTATATACAATAAACACATCGGTCATAGGTGGCGCTACTGCCGACATCTCATCTCCGGTCATGGAATGATGACTCAACAATGCACACAGCTGCCTCCAACCCTCTCGATTGCGAGCGATTCCCGTGTACAAAAAACGATCCCCCTGACGAAATTCAATGCCCAAAACCGGACGAACGCCCCGCTGTTCACAAGCTTTTATATAAGCATAGGCACACGAAGTATTGTTAATATCCGACAGCACAAAACAGGTATGTCCTGCCTCCACTAATGTATCCACTAATTTCTCCGGAGATAAGGTCCCATAGCGCAGACTGAAAAAAGTATGTGCATTTAGTATCATAACCCTGCATTTTGCATGCAAAAATACATTTGTCGTATTTAACGACTATAAAAGTCGTATATTTCGACAAATATACAGCTGGATTTAATAAGCAACAAATTTGACCGCAAAAAAATATCAAAGCCTATACTACTACATATATAGCAAAGAAAAACACCGAAAAGATACAAAGGCAGTTAATACCTCTTCGAGCAAAAAGAAACGGCAAGAAAACATGTGAATAGGTGGAAATATAGCCACACAGGGTTACACGCTGATCCAATGCAGCGGAAAAGCATAATACAGAGCACTAAAAAAAGAAGCAGTCTAATAACGGCAAAAAGAGCGAATTAATCGTCTCCCCGTTCTGAGGCTTGCCCCCATTGTTCTGGTGATCGCCAGAGAGAAGAAAGCAACAATTCCCTCATAAACAAAAATTCCTTGGGGATGCGGTCGTACAATTTTTCAAACAGTTCACTATGGCCCGCTAATTCACTTTTCCATTGCTCGCGATCAATCATCATGATTTGTTTGAATTGAGGCCGAGAATAGGATTCAAGCCCTGTCCAGTCAATATCGCGGTAGCGGGGCTGCCAACCAATTGGACATTCTACAGCCGGAGCCTGACCTTTGCAACGTTCTACTATCCATTTCAATATGCGCATATTATCTCCAAATCCTGGCCACAGAAACTTTCCATTTTCATCTTTACGAAACCAGTTGACACCAAAAATGCGCGGCGCATTGGGCAGATCACGTCCAAATTGCAACCAATGATTAAAATAGTCGCCCATATGATATCCCAAAAAAGGAAGCATAGCAAAAGGATCTCTGCGCACCTTGCCCAGTTCGCCGAATGCAGCAGCTGTCATCTCACTGCCCATAGTAGCAGCCATGTATACACCGAAGTTCCAATTAAATGCCTGATAAACGAGAGGAATAGTACTAGCGCGACGTCCTCCAAATATGAAAGCTTTCACCGGAACACCCTCCGGATTATCCCAATCGGCATCTACAACAGGATTTTGATATCCGGGAGCAGTAAAGCGAGAGTTGGGATGAGCCGCAGGTTTGCCGCTGTTTTTATCATAAGGTTTACCATGCCAATCGGTCAATCCATCCGGAATATCATCCGTCATACCCTCCCACCACACATCGCCATCTGAAGTGATGGCAACATTCGTAAAAATAGTATTGCCACGGATACTGTCCATAGCATTGGGATTGGTATTATAATTGGTTCCTGGTGCCACGCCAAAGTAACCTGCCTCTGGATTGATGGCAAACACCTTGCCATCTTCGTTTTTGTGGATCCAGGCAATATCATCACCCACCGTAGTTACTTTCCAGCCATCCATAGATTTTGGTGGTATAAGCATCGCGAAATTAGTTTTGCCGCAGGCACTCGGAAAAGCTGCAGCTATATATGTCTTTTCCTTTTGGGGACTTTCCACCCCTAGTATAAGCATATGCTCTGCCAACCATCCCTCTTCAAGACCCATATTGCTGGCAATGCGAAGGGCAAAACACTTCTTACCCAATAATGCATTTCCACCATAGCCACTACCATATGAAATGATCAGGCGTTCTTCAGGAAAATGAGAAATATACTTAACAGTAGGATTGCAAGGCCAAGTCACATCTTCCTGACCCGTTTCCAAAGGAGCCCCCAATGTATGAATACACTTAACGAAATGCTCATCAATATATGGCAGTGCCTGATCGCCCATCCTGGTCATTATTTTCATGTTGACCACCACATACTCACTATCGGTAATCTGGACACCATAGCGGGAAAGGGGCGATCCCACAGGTCCCATACAAAAAGGTATAACATACATCGTCCGGCCGCGCATACTGCCATTGGTAAGCCCATCCAAAATACCTTTCATATCGATTGGATCCATCCAATTATTGGTAGGACCTGCATCTTGCCTACGGCGAGTGCATATAAATGTCCTGTCCTCCACCCTTGCTACATCGCTTGGATCACTAAAACAGGCATAGCTATTAGGTCGTTTTTCCTGATTCAAACGAATAAATGTGCCTTTATCCACCAACTGTTGACACATTGTATTGTATTCATCTTCTGAGCCATTACACCAATGCACCTGATCGGGTCTAAAATGATATTCCATACTTTTTACCCAATCGTTAAGCGCCGTTCTATTAGAAGCAATCATGTTTGATATTTTTAAAGAAGCGCAAAAATAACAAATCCACAGCAGCGCTACAATCAATTTTTCACAATAAGTACCAATAGCAACGTAAATGCCATTGTATACTTGACATTATCTAGCAAAGTATGGGACTAAATCATATTTAAATAAAATTGTACTTTTGCAAAGAAATCCTATCTCTAAAGGTAGGTGCTGTACATTATGATTCTGTTGGGCATCATTGTTTTTTTGTTGTTATCCGCTTTTTTTTCTGGCGCAGAAATTGCCTTTATTTCTGCTAGCAAACTGCAAGTAGAAGTTCAGCGAAGTGAAGGTTCACCTACTGGTCGGATTTTAGCTGGATTTTATGACAACTCCAAATCTCTGTTAGGTACCTTGTTGGTGGGCAACAATATTGCACTTGTAGTATTGACATCGCTTTTTACCAAGGCACTAACACCTTTTCTGGAACTCTTTTCCGAGCAATATTTGTTTTTATTGCTTAGCAATACCATCATTATAACTGCCACTGTACTGGTTTTTGGAGAGTTTCTACCAAAAACATTTTTTGGACTATTTGCAGACAGGATGCTGAGATATTTAGCATTTCCCATGCAGTTTATGCAAATTTTATTAATCATTCCTGTGAAGTTTGTAAATGGTATATCTTCCTTTATTATACGCTATATATTTAAGGCTGATGACACAGAGTCCGAGCGGATATTTACCAAAATAGATTTAGAAAACTTTGTCAGGGGAAAATCCAATTCACATGATGAGGAAATCAATACCGAACTGTTCGAAAATGCATTACATCTAAATAAGCTAAGGGTAAAGGACAGTATGGTACCCCGAAAGGAGATCATTTACATCGATATAAATGAACCTATAGCTGAGCTTATTCAGGAATTTAAGAACACAGGCGTATCCCGAATAGTGGTAGTTGACGAAGATATTGACAATATCTTGGGTTATGTGCATCATCAGCAATTATTAAAATCACCTCGAAGTATACGCAGCATAGTAATGCCAATTGGCTTCGTGCCTGAAGTAATGAATGTATATGAATTGCTCAACCGCTTTATCAAAGAGCGGCAAAACATAGTTTGTGTTGTTGATGAATATGGTGGAACAGCAGGCCTGATTACACTGGAAGACATACTTGAAGAGCTATTTGGAGATATAGAAGATGAGCATGATCAGGATGAGTACGTAGAGATAAAAATTTCGGAAGCGGAATACTTGTTTTCCGGGCGATTAGAAATCAGTTATCTAAATGAAAAATATCCAGGCTTAGATCTACCTGAAGGTGAGTATTCCACGCTTTCAGGCTACATAGTCATGACGACTGAATCACTTCCGGAACAAGGAGATGAAGTAGAATTAGAAAACTTCCGATTTAAAATGGAAAGCGTTTCTGAAACTAAAATTGAAACAGTACGAGTATATAAAATAAATCAATAGTTTTACTCGCAAAAAGCGATTAATATTGCTAAAAAGAAATAAATAACTCAATTCGATAGTCTAGTATTAAAATCACTACAAAACTAACTGGTCAATGATAAAAATTTTGGCGAACGATGGAATACATCCAGATGGGAAGCTCCTATTGGAAGAGGCAAATGTACAAGTAGACCTCACTCGATACAGCCAGGATGAATTGGCCGGTGTTTTACACCAATATGATGGAATTATTGTGCGCAGCGCCACTAAAGTGCGCAAAGATTTGATAGATGCAGCTCCAAATCTTAAAGTGATAGGACGCGCTGGGGTAGGCATGGACAATATTGATGTTGAGTATGCGCGCAGCAAGGGCATCCAGGTATTCAACACTCCTGGTGCATCCAGTCGGTCAGTAGCGGAACTTGCCTTTGCCCATGTTTTTTCTCTGGCAAGACAATTACATAAGTCCAATCGTGCCATGCCATCTCAAGGCCTGCATGAATTCAAATCATTAAAAAAAGAGTTTGCATCAGGCATTTTGTTGAGTGGCAAAAAACTGGGTGTGATAGGATTTGGACGTATAGGCCGGGAGGTAGCTCGTATAGGAATAGGTTTAGGCATGCAAGTTTATGCAGTAGACCCTATGGTAGAGGATGCAGTGATCAACTTTGATCTTTATGAAACGGGGGATGTATTCCTTGGAATTAA
>CAYUZA010000179.1:0-5490 GCA_964449535.1 uncultured Saprospiraceae bacterium | reverse complement strand
TGGAATCCATTCATAGCCAGCATCTTGGTACATTTGAGCAGCTATATATGATGCCCTGCCAGGTTGATCAGAAGCACCAAGAATTACATGTAGCCCATTCTTTGATTTATCCTCCATTTGATAAGTTTTAAATCACAACGTGTTCATATAAGTGGTAAGGTCTTGCTGGATTTGTTCTTCCAAAAACTGACAAACTGCTTCAAATTTTGCGCCCGAACTTGAAATTCGCTCTTCTGCCTCGCGCCAATCTGAAGTAACTTGAGCTAACTTATCCTGGTGTGTAAGTAATTCTGCCTGCAGTGCTGCAAGTCGTTGCTCACATTGCTCAATAATTAGCTGTAGTTTCTTGACTTCTTCTTCTCGAGAATGAACCCTTTCTCGAATTTGTTTTTCCAGTGCGATTAAAAATTGCTTTTTCTCTTCAGCCAGGATATTCAAATTCTGCTTTATTGTACTTTCAAGGCTTTTTTTGTCTAATCCGATTGCAGAGGCTGTTACATAAGCAGATTTTATAGCTGTTGCTTCGTCCATACCCATTTCTAGAAGTGAACTTACCGCCCGCTTAAATTTCCAATAGTCAAAGCCTTTACCGCTCTTGGCCACCATTTCCTTTATCAAGATTTCGTAACTGCGATCATCAAGATGTTCAGGCATTTGGAAAAATACCATGTCGTCTTTTTTCATAGATGGATATAGTTTTAGATTTATAGATATGATCTGAATTAAATAAAATCAACATCTAGATCATATGGATACCTCATTAAGAAGGCCATTGCCTTTTCAAATGGGTATTGCTCATAAATTACTTTGTACAACATTTGAAATATCGGTAAATGTTGTTTGTTGTGTGCACTCAATTGCTGCACAATGCGTAAAGTGCGTACACCTTCAACCAATTCATCCATAGATTGGTTGATTTCTTCCATTGTCTCACCGCGTGCTATTCGGGTGCCAAATGTGTAGTTTCGGCTATTTTCACTCGTGGCTGTTGCAATCAAATCTCCGATTCCTGCTGTTCCCAAAAAAGAACGAGGATGCGCACCAAGTGTTGATCCAATATATATCATTTCTCTTAATCCTCTGGTGATCAACATTGCTTGTATGTTTTTACCTAGTTGCAATCCACCTAATATGCCAGACCCTAAGGCGATCACATTCTTGAGGGCACCTGCCAACTCAGCTCCTACAATATCATGACTTCCAAATACTGAAAATCCACTGCTATTTAATGCCAGCTTGCCCACTTCTATGACCTCCTGAAATCTACTCGCAACCACCGCAGCGGCTGGTTGGCCCGCTAATATTTCTTTAGACAAATTAGGTCCGGAAAGACAGCCTACTCGTATTACACTGCTCAATTCCGTAATAACCTCGCTCATAGTGCGAATATGTTGACGATTGATGGGTGCTTGCATTAATTCCTGATCTGTAATCCCCTCCAATGCAAATCCTTTAGTACCGTGAATCATGATGTGATCAGGTCGTAATTTAGGTGCAAAGTGCTGCACCATTGATTTGAAACTGCTGGAAGGGACAACTGGAAAAATCAATTTGCATTTTTCTGTAATCTCATCCGCATCATCCGTAGCCCTAATTCTTGGATCAATTGGCACATTCTGCCAAAAGTGTTCTCGATTAATGGCATTCAAAGTGGATGGTTTGCGGGAATACATGAGCACATCAACATTGTGCGAAAGCAGATGTGCAACCGTAGTACCGAATGATCCACTACCAATTACCCCAACAGGTTGCTGGATGATTTTACGCAATTCGTTGTTTACTGTGTTGTCTCTATCCATAATGTTCAGATATCTGATCCGCATACCCTATATAATCGGCCGGTGTAAGCGAAGATAACTTTTTCTTTAAGTGGGGATCAATATCTAATGATTCAATAAACGCTCTGATAGCCGTTGCATCAATTCCGTCTTTTCCCCGTGTAAGCGCTTTTAATGCCTCATATGGGGCCGGATAGCCTATACTGCGTAGTACGCTTTGGATAGCTTCAGCCAATACTGCATAGTTGGATGCAAGGTCAGTATTCAATTTGTCTGGATTTATTTCTAGCTTTTTCAAGCCTTTTGTAATAGATTGAATGGCTATTAATTGATAGGCAAAAGGTAAACCCAAATTGCGTAGCACTGTACTATCGGTTAGATCGCGCTGAAGACGACTAACAGGCAATTTCATAGCCATGTGGTCTGCAAGCGCATTAGATATTCCCAAATTTCCTTCCGCATTTTCAAAATCTATTGGATTTACTTTATGTGGCATGGCCGAACTTCCCACTTCGCCTGGAAGGGTTTTTTGTTTAAAGTATTCCATAGATACGTAAGTCCAAATATCTCGACAAAAGTCTATCAATATGGTATTTATGCGCATTGTTGACTGCAATAATGCAGCCAGCTGATCATAATGTTCGATTTGAGTGGTAAGCGTTTGTCTTTGTATACCTAAATCTTCCTGGCAAAATGTATCTGCAAATTCACGCCAGTTTATTTCAGGCCATGCAATTACATGCGCATTAAAATTTCCGGTTGCTCCTCCAAATTTGCCTTCAATGGGTAATTGTTCTATGGTTTTTGTTTGTTTGATTAAACGCTGCACAAAAACTGCCCATTCTTTTCCCATAGTAGTCGGAGATGCAGGTTGACCGTGGGTTTTCGCCAACATTGGAATTGGAGTATACGAATGTGCCATGGAAGCTAAATCATCAATCAATTTATGCAAGGCAGGAAAAATGATATTTCTTAGCGCATCCTTTAGACTCAAAGGAATTGCAGTATTATTGATGTCCTGAGAGGTCAAACCAAAATGTACCCATTCCAAATAAGGATCAAATACAGTATGTTTAAGTTTTTCTTTTATGAAATACTCAACCGCTTTAACATCATGATTGGTCGTTTTTTCAATTTTTTTTATTTGTAAGGCATCTTGTAGAGAAAAATCTTCAAAAAGTAATTGCAAAAGATTTTCATCTTCTTTTTGTTGTAGTAGCTCTGGTTTTAATAACTTGATGAGCCTTTTGAAATACAATATCTCTACTTTAACCCGGTATTTAAACAAAGCAAATTCAGAAAAATATGCCTGCAATGATGCTGTTTTGTCTGAATATCGACCATCCACAGGGGAAATTGACATTAAATTATCCATGGATTAAGTTGTTTCCATTTTGCGTTTCATGAAAAAATATGTTTCTGTCTGTGAGCGGATGACTAGATAGTGATTGTTTTTTCGATACTTGTTGGTATCTTCAGCAGATATGATTCTCGCTTTGACATTGTCGTTAAGTTGTATTTGAAGAATTTCCATGATAAATTTACGAAGTTCTTCATCGTAAATTGGAAATGCAGCTTCTATTCGATAATTGAGGTTGCGCTTCATCCAGTCAGCACTGGAAAGATACAATCGCTCATCTCCATTATTATAAAAGTAATAAATCCTAGAATGTTCTAAAAAACGATCCACTACACTAATACATTCTATATTTTTACTCACTCCTGGAACTCCTGGAACCAAGCAGCAAATGCCTCTTATGATCAATTGAATTTTTACCCCAGCCTGACTAGCCTTGTAGAGCCAATCTATCATAATTGGGTCTTCCAGAGAATTCATTTTTAACACTATACGGGCATTTTTGCCCGAGCGTGCTTGTTTGATTTCCGCCTCAATGCAACGTATTAGTTGATCCTTTAGATTAAACTGTCCGATCAGTAAATGTTCAAATTGAACGCCTTCAAATTGCCCTGTTTCCAACAGTGTAAATATGGAACTTATATCCGTAGTAATTCTTCGATCAGTGGTGAAAAGGCCAAAATCTGTGTATACTTTTGCCGTATTTTCATTAAAGTTGCCCGTTGAAAGATAGGTATAAATGTGGGGCTCCTTATTTTCAACTCTTCGAATCAGGGCGCATTTTGCGTGTACCTTTAGCCCTGGAAAGCTGTAATTTACTTTCACTCCAGCTTTCTGAAGTTTTTCTCCCCACTTCAAATTAGCCTCTTCATCGAAGCGTGCTTTCACTTCGATAAATACGCTTACGTGTTTGCCTGCTTCAGCGGCTTCCATGAGGGCATCCATAATTCTGGATTCTTTCGCCACTCGATATTGTATTAATTTAATGTGAGTAACGAACGGATCCTTTGCGGCATCTTCAAAAAATCTGATAACCGCTTCATAGCTTTGGAAAGGAAAGCAAAGTAAATGTTCTTTTTGGCGCAATCCTTCAAATATATTATCAACATCTTCCAGAGGTGTGTAACGAAGGGGAGGTAGTGGCGTGTATTTGAGGTAATTAAGTCCCATATTAGGGAATGAGAAAAAGTCAAAGTTATTGTGATACCTGCCTTCAGGCATTAAATCAGAATTTTCAAGCTCAAACATTGTTTTCAAATACTGCAAAAGATTGCGTGGCATCTCTCTATCGTATACTAAGCGGCTAGCTGGGCCTACGTTTCTTTTTATAAGGCTAGATTTAAGTTTAGTGAGTAGATCCCCTTCAAATTCGTCATCAATGTATAGCTCAGCATCACGGGTTAGCTTTATGGAATAGGTATCTATTATCAAAAAACCAGGGAAAAGCAACCCCACATTGTGCCTTACAATATCATCCAGCATTATAATGTGGTGATCACCCTGTGTTGACGGTAATTTGTGAAAACGAGGCAAATGATCGGAGGGAATTTTCACAATTGCATATTGCTCAGGAACAGTTCTGTCACTTTTATACTTTAGCCGAATAACGAGATACAAAGCTGAATTGTTAAGAAAAATGCGAATCATATCTTTCATCAGCAGTACAGGCTGCACAAAGGGCAACATGTTTTCCCTGAAATAATCTTCGACATATACCCGCTGCTCCGGATTAAGATCCAATCGTCTTAATATATGAACATGATGCTGTGGAAGCTCAACCATCAGCTTCTGCTCCATTATTTTGGAAAATTCTTGTTGATGATTATTGATAATTCTAAGAATGTCTCTTAGCAACTGTCGGGGCTCAAAATCAAGTTCCTTTTGTGCTTTTTTGCCAACTCTAATTAGGTTTTTAAGTTGACCTACCCGTACTCTGAAAAATTCATCCAGGTTACTGGAATAAATAGCCAAAAATTTTAATTGTTCCAATAAGGGGACAGACGGGTCTTTGGCCTCTTGCAATACTCTATAGTTGAAAGATAACCAACTCAGGTCCCTATGAATATTTGGAAATTTTTCAGCCATGTTAAAAAAGACTCAATTGAGTGTCTGCTTCGTTAAATAGAGTGGGTCCACGTCCAATGAAACGATTGTCCTTGAAAATTTTATCCGACAAATATAAGACTAGCTCAGGCAATCGATAAGAGTCATGGTCATGTATAAAAAAATATATTTCTCGAAGCGGGTGTTTTTCCAGTGATTTAAACTTTACTAACCACTGATCCAGCCTGAGCTTGTCTAAAGATAGATCCCCGCAACTTACAAAGCGAATCATTAATTTTTGTGAAAAGATAC
>CAYUZA010000178.1:0-5524 GCA_964449535.1 uncultured Saprospiraceae bacterium | reverse complement strand
CTGCTTTATTTTTTAAAAAAGTTTGACTACTCCGTTAAGAAACAAATGATGAATTCACGAAAAGCCTATGCAATCGATCAAGCCTTGTGCCATCGTTTGGGGTTTGCGTTTTCAGAAAACTCGGGTCGAATACTGGAAAATATTGTGCTAATCCACCTGTTGAGAAATGGAGCGGAAGTATATTATCACAAAGAAAAGAAAGAATGCGACTTTGTGGTCAAATCAGGTCTTAAAATAATAGCTGCTATTCAGGTCTGTGAAAACCTTACTATAGAAAATTATTCAAGAGAATTTGAAGGACTTTCAGAAGCTATATCTTGCTATGGGCTTGAAAGAGGGATCTTGATATGCAATCACAATTCACTCAAAGACAGCTCAGTGCCCGACAATGTTCAAATAATAGCTGCCAGCGAATGGCTTCTAACTTATTAGAATTTGAAATCAGCAGAACGAATTCGGAAGGATGAATGATGAATTCGGAATGATGAATGATGAATTAGGAAGGATGAAGGCGGAAGGATGAATTATGAAGGCGGAAGGATGATTGCGGAATTATGAAGGCGGAAGGATGAAGGATGAAGGCGGAATGCGTAATTATGATTTAGGAATTAGGAACGAAGAACAAAGAACGAAGAACAAAGAACAAAGAACAAGGAACAAGGAACAAAGAACAAAGAACAAAAAACAAAGAACAAAGAACAAAGAACAAAAAACAAAGAACAAAAAACATGATTACACAAGTAGAAGACATAAAAGCATGGGAGCTTGCCAGAACATTCGCTTTAAATGTCTTTCACACATATAATGAAGAACCTTTTACGCGCGATTTCGGATTAAAAGACCAGCTCAACAGATCATCAGGTTCAATCATGGATAATATTGCTGAAGGATTTGGTAGATTGGGTAATAAAGAATTCATTAATTTCCTTAGCTATGCAAAAGGATCATGCCAAGAAGCAAAGTCACAATTAATAAGAGCACACGACAGAAATTATATATCAAAAGAACAATTAAATGATTTTTTAACACAAATAGAAGCAGTAGATAACCATATCGGTGGATTCATCGCTTACCTCAAAAAATCAGAATACAAAGGTCAAAAATTCAAATAAACAAAGGACAAAGAACAAAGAACAAAAAACAAGGAACAAAAAACAAAGAACAAAGAACAAAGAACAAAGAACAAGGAACAAAGAACAAAGAACAAAGAACAAAGAACAAAGAACAAAGAACAAAGAACAAGGAACAAAGAACAAAAAACAAAGAACAAAGAACAAACCATGCCCGATACACTCATCACCGTCGAAGGTGTCTCCAAAAAATTCTGTAAAAACCTAAAGCGCTCCTTGATCTACGGCGCTATGGACATAGGCTCCGAACTCCTGGGTAGAAACCGAAGCCCCGAGCTTCGCAAAGATGAATTTTGGGCGGTACAGGATGTAAGTTTTGAGGTCAAGCGGGGCGAGTGTCTGGGCCTGATAGGCCACAATGGCGCCGGCAAATCCACCCTCCTCAAAATGCTCAATGGACTTATCGCCCCCGACAAGGGACGTATCACCATGAAAGGTAGGATAGGCGCACTCATAGAGTTGGGTACCGGCTTCAACCCCATCCTTACTGGAAGAGAGAATATTTACAACAACGGCGCCGTGTTGGGATTTAGCCGGCAAGAGATAGACCGGAAGTTCGATGCTATAGTGGACTTTGCGGAGATCGGCGAGTTTATAGATACGCCGGTACAAAATTATAGTTCCGGCATGAAAGTGAGGCTGGGCTTTGCGGTGGCGACAAGCTTTCAGCCTGATATACTTATCTTGGACGAAGTCCTGGCTGTAGGAGATGCTGGGTTTAGAATGAAGTCCTTTAATCGAATTTCTGAGATAATGAAAACCTGTGCGGTTATCTTTGTTAGTCATTCCATGCAAACAATAGCTAGAACATGCACCCATGGAATGCTTTTAGAAAAAGGAAATGTAAAATTGTATACACACAATATGCTCGAAGCAATTGAATTCTATTTTGATACTTTCCAAGGCGAAGGTGCTAGAATTGAATTTAATGAGTTCGCAGAGATCCAAGAAATAAAAATTAATGGAGAAAAACAAATTGAAGATAAACAGGTTTTCCAATCGATATTTGGAGAAGATTTAGTCTTGAATTTGAAAATTAAAATAAAATCTAAACACACTAAATTCTGTATTAAAATGCATATTACTGATAAAGACATGAAAATGGTAGCACAGTCAGTTTCAAATAAGTTTCATTCGATGTTTGAAGACCAAGGTACCAATGAAATTGAATTCACTTTTCCTAAATTATCTTTAATAGATGGTGAGTATGCTTTAACCTATTTTATTCAATACGAAAATAATACAAAACCTTATAACGTTGAAATTCTAGCCACTTACAGAAATTATACCAAGTTTAAGGTAAAAGGGTTAGAAGAGGTATTGTATGCACCAATTTATTTAATTTCAGAAATAGAGCATAATAATCAAAAATTAGAGCGAAAATAAATGTTAGCCAACAAAACTATATTAATCACCGGAGGAACCGGTTCGTTGGGCAAAGCCCTCGTCAAACATATTTTTAGTCATTACCCAGATGTTAAAAAGGTCATTATCTACTCCCGTGATGAACAAAAACAGTTTGAAATGGCTCAAGACTACCCTCGCAATAATTATCCCAATATACGTTTCTTTATTGGCGATGTGCGCGACAAAGATCGTTTAATACGAGCACTTGAGGGAGTAGATTGCGTTATTCATGCAGCAGCGATGAAACATGTGCCAATTGCCGAATACAACCCCGATGAATGCGTAAAAACCAACATCAATGGTGCCCAAAACGTTATTGATGCCTGTCTTCTAACTGGAGTACAACGGGTAGTGGCTCTCTCTACGGATAAGGCGTGCGCTCCCATTAACTTATATGGTGCTACCAAACTGGCTTCTGATAAATTGTTCATCGCTGCCAACAACATCAAAGGGGGTAATCCCATTCGATTTTCGGTGGTCCGCTATGGTAACGTGATGGGCTCAAACGGTTCGGTAATTCCTTTTTTTATGAAAAAGAAAAAAGAAGGAATAATACCAATCACCGATCCCGAAATGACAAGGTTCAATATTTCGCTGCAAGGTGGAGTAAATATGGTAATACATGCAATGGAGCATGCATGGGGAGGAGAATTATTTGTGCCCAAAATACCATCCTACCGCATTATGGATGTAGCCGAAGCCATAGCCCCAGAGTGCGAAAAGAAAATTATAGGCATTCGCCCGGGCGAGAAGGTGCATGAAGAAATGATAACTCCTTCCGATTCCTTTTACACCTATGATTTAGGTAAATATTACACCATATTACCCAGCCATCACAGCTGGAAAATTGAAGATTTCATCAAAACTTTTAATGCCAAAAAGGTAGAACAAGGATTCAGCTATACTTCTCAAAACAACACCGAATGGGAAACAGTTGAAAGTATGAGGAAATTGATACGGGAACATGTTGATCCGGATTTTAGATTTTAACACTTGGCTATTAGTTTTTAGCTCTTAGCTATTGGCTATTAGCACTTGGCAAACACAAAATATAATGTATTAAGAAGTCAAGAATATTGTGAGAGATTTTAGGAAGTGGGATGTGTATAGTAATGCAAAGCAATTGTCAGTTGCTGTATACCAGCTTACAAATTCATTTCCTGAATCTGAAAAATTTGGTTTAATAAGTCAAATGCGAAGAGCTTCTGTTTCTATTGTTGCAAATATTGCAGAAGGAGCCGGAAGGAATACAGAAAAAGATTTCAAACATTTTTTATCTATGTCTTTGGGGTCAGCCTTTGAAGTAGAAGCTTTACTGGATATTGCCAAAGAACTTAATTTAATAAATGAAAGTAAACAATCTGAAACATTTGGCAAACTTGAAATTGTTCAAAAGCAATTAAATGCCTTTATCACTAAGCTTAAATGATGAATTCAAATAAAAAAATACAATCAGCCAAAAGCCAACCGCCAACGGCCAACGGCCATCGGTCGATCCCCTACGGGAAACAACACATCACCCAAGAGGATATAAATGCAGTAGTAACGGTACTACAATCAGACTTCCTTACACAGGGCCCCAAAATTAGTGAATTTGAAACCGCCTTTGCGCAATACATAGGTTCTAAATATGCCGTAGCCGTAGCAAACGGTACTGCCGCATTGCATTTGTGTACATTAGCTCTGAATGTAACAGAAGGAGATAAAGTAATCACCACACCCATAACATTTGCTGCCTCGGCTAATTGCGTTCGCTATTGCGGAGGCGAAGTGGTTTTTGCAGATATTGATCCTTCTACTTATTTGATAGATATTAATGCTGTCAGAAAATTATTGGAAGGAGCTCCAAAAGGAACCTATAAAGGAATTATTCCTGTTGATTTTGCTGGAAGGGCTGTTGATTTGGAAGCTTTCAGAAAATTAGCAAATGAATTTGACTGTTGGTTGATTGAAGATGCATGCCATGCTCCAGGTGGATTTTTTGCAGACAGTAAAGGAATTATTCAAAATTGCGGAAATGGAAACTTTGCCGACTTAGCCATTTTTTCTTTTCACCCCGTTAAACACATAGCATGTGGAGAAGGGGGGATGATCACTACCAATGATGAAAGGCTATACAATAAAATACTAAAACTACGAACACATGGCATTACTAAAGACCCAAGTTTAATGCATAAAAATGATGGAGGTTGGTACTACGAAATGCAGGAGTTAGGTTACAATTACCGAATCACAGATTTTCAAGCAGCTTTGGGTACATCTCAATTAAAACGAGCGGATAAAGGATTAGAAAGAAGAAGAGAAATAGCAAAAATTTATTCTGATGCTTTTAAAAATAACCCAAACATTAAAGGTCAATCCGGAGTTGTAGAAGGACACGCTTATCACTTATACATTATTGAAGTTGAAAAGCGTAAAGAGTTATATGACTATTTAAGATCAAAAGAGATTTTTTGTCAGGTACATTATATTCCTGTTCATACTTTACCTTATTACCAAAGTTTAGGTTGGAAACAGGGAGACTTTGTAAATGCTGAAAACTATTACAAAGATTGCTTAAGCTTACCTATGTATCCAACGCTCACAGACGAAGAACAACAATATGTAATCAATTGTATTACCCAATTTTATAACCCCAACCGCCAAAAGCCAATAGCCAATAGCCAAAAGCCAAAAGCCAACCACCAACAGCCAACAGCCAATCGCCAATGACCAAAAACCTATGCATCATACCCGCCCGAGGTGGAAGTAAAAGAATTCCTCGAAAGAATATTAAAGATTTCTTAGGAAAACCTATCATTGCTTATTCAATAGAGGCTGCTCTCAAAAGTGGTTTGTTTGATGAAGTAATGGTATCTACTGATGACCAAGAAATAGCAGAAATAGCAAAAAAATATGGAGCAAATGTTCCTTTTATGAGAAGTGCTGAAAACGCAAATGATTTTATCTTTCCTGTAGTAGTTATTGATGAAGTTAAATCAAGTTAT
>CAYUZA010000177.1:2359-5609 GCA_964449535.1 uncultured Saprospiraceae bacterium | reverse complement strand
AAAGTATATAAATTCATTTTTTAATTTTTAAAAATAATTGTTCGAGTTCATGTTCATTTTCTAAAGGTGTTAAAAATTGACCCGGGGGCTGTCTTTTAATTAAATTATTATATATAAAAGTATGCCAATTTACAGCATAAGGTGTTTGTTTCCAAAGTGCTGAATTGTGTTGAGCTTCCGGACTGTGTTCATTCCACACTATTTCGTGCTTTTCATGTGCTATGTAAAATTCTTTATTACATAGTATACAATTACTATAATTGTACATTTGTAAAGTAAAAAATACATCCCATAAGTGTTCAGCGTAAACAAAATCTAAAAATAAATGTTTGTTATCTAGCCACCATTGTCTTTTAACACCCCAAGCATCAAAACCAGCTATTTCAATACGAAATGGTCTAATATTATCAAGATCATTAATGGGGTAAGTATCATGACGAGATACACAATAGGTTTCATATTCTTGTTTTAAGATAGATTTAATAAGTTTCGAAGACAACAAAATATCACTATTACAAAATAAAAAATAATCACTGTCAACACTACTTAAAGCATTAAACAAATCAACAGCAAACGGCTTATTTTTTGTTGATTGCTTAATTACATCTTTACATGTTCTTGTTAAGAGAGGTAAATGTATAAATTCATTATCTATATTTTTTTCATTAGAAAAAGTTATATTGTATAAGGTGATATTTGAGTACTTAGCTTTTAATTTTTTAAGTGCATTTATAGCTATAGTCTGCCGATGAGTATTTTGAAAAATATTAATTCCAATTGCTAGTTTCATTTTTTATATATTTTAGTTTTTTAATAACTTCTTCTTTAGAAAGATTTGGTATTTGATTTACTGTTAAATTATGTTTTTGTTTAAAGTATTCCCATTCTTTTTGTATTCTTTCTTGTCGAGAACCATCAGGCCTGTTGGCTTGAAGGCGTGATACCGTATTAGGATTATTCATTATTAAGTGATCAGAATCTGTTACGTCAGCAAACCACCAAAACGGTGCAGCATAGTTCTGTAATGACTCTCTATACGCAAAATCAATATCCCAAGGGTCGCGATAATTTGTGTCATATAGCCCGGTGGTTTTATAGCATGTATAATGATGGTATGTAAATTCATTACACATATTATGATAAAAAGATATTTTTACATTATTAGGGTATTCTACCACCATACGAGACTGACGATTAAATGGCTCTCCAGCTCCATAAGACATACTTACATATGAAAAATATTTGATTCCTGACTCTTTTGATGCCTGAATGTATCTATCAAAAATGTCTGCAGATCTTATTAACATATCATCTTCAATAATAAAAATATGTTCGCAATTTCTTTGAAGTAAAAAATTAACACAATCATTTCTGCAAACGGACGGATAAACGTTTTCAGAGTGTTGAATCCAGTTACCTTTATAATTGTTTTTGTACTTATCGCCGCCATTAACTGTAACTAAAACGTCAATTTTATTAAGAGGTAATGTGTCGTATAACGCTTTATAATAGTCTTCAGAATTATATGTTGTAATGCCAACACCGATTTTATTTTCAAACATTGTTTTATTTTTTAATAATAACGGCAAAGTTGTGATGTGGTCTTAATTCTAAAACAACTTTATCGATTGTTTTTTCTAAATACTCAATTTCTTGTTCAGTTAAATAAGGAGATACAAATTTCTTTGTTTTTATAAAATTATCTAAAACATTTACTGTTGCGTCTGAATAATTTACTGTATCTTTTATATTCCACCCTACAAGAGGATATATTTTATCTGTAATATCTTCTATAAAATAAACCCCTTTTGGTTTTATTGTTTTAAACAGTCGTGCTAGAGTAATCTGCTGATCATCTACATTATGGCTTCCGTCATCAATTAAAAAGTCGAGTTGTTCATCTCCAATTGTTTTAGCAATTTGATCAAGATGTTGTCTATTTGATTGATCTCCGTAAAAAAATTTATATTTTGAATTAGTGTTTTGTATTGTTTTTAATTGTTCGAGAGTTATTTCAACACAAAAATCTATACCATAAATTTGTTCAAGATTAGGGTAATATTCATTCCACATTTTTAAGCTATTACCTGCTTGTACACCAATTTCAAGAATTTTTTTAGGAGCTTCAGGCAAGTACTGAGGATAAATTTCTGTGTATCCATGTTTATTACCTGCAACGGTGCCTTTATCGGTATAATGTTTATTTGCTATTTCAGTTAATTTGTGCATATTATAAATAAGATTTTATTTTTAAATTCCATACTGTTTCTTTATCTGTTTTATTATGTTTACAGCTTCTTCTTTTGAAGCTACTGTTGCGTGTGGGTTACGTACATCAAAACCGAATTTTTGTGCAAAGTGATCTGCAGCTTTATGAAAGTTTTCGATCCATTTTTGATCTCTACGAATTTCACTACCTGAGTGAGCTCTATCAATTTCTTCAATATATTTGTTACTATCTACAATGTCTGCAAACCAGCGAAATGGTGGATGCATACCCGCTTTAATAATAGCTGCAGTATGATCGACATGCTCCATAGCGTTATAATAGAACTCATCCATAAGGCCTACTTTTTCAATGCTTTTTTTTGTATACATTGAAAATGCACCATAAACATTCGGGTATAAGCAAACCGATATTTCAGGTGAATAATCTAGCTTTAAACGAACAGCAGGTGTGCCATCAGGTTTATAGTTATCTAAGCCATGAAAAGCAAAATTAAAATGCTGAATACCTGATAATTTTGATGCTTGAATATATTTTTCGAAAACTGTTTTATCTTTTACAATAATATCGTCTTCTAAAAGAAAAATATAATCATTATCTTTAAGAAGTTTTAATGCCTGATTTTTAGCTTTACCGACACCTTGCTTTGAAGGGCTATTATTGTGTACAAATATCTTACCTCCATCTAATTGTTTTTCACCGTCATTAATAATGACTAAATTGTTTGTAGAAATACCATCAAGAGACTTGATTAGTTTTTTAAGATAATCAGGTCTGTCACATGTAATAATTCCTATTCCAAATTTAGTGCTCATTTACTGTTTGCGAGAATCTATAAAGCTCTATACATTTATCAAGAATATCTTTTTTAGGCACGGGTGTATCCAGTAAGTTTACAAACTCGTGTAATGCTGTATCGATATCAATAGATACTTCATTAAGTTCAGTAGCCGATAACTGCACGGCTTCAAAAATATTAAAATCAGTTCTAATATGTTTTGGTTGATATTGGTTAAACTTATG
>CAYUZA010000177.1:0-2349 GCA_964449535.1 uncultured Saprospiraceae bacterium | reverse complement strand
GTTTCTATCAACACAAAGACTAATGAAGTTATTCTGTAGCTCGTCTGAAATGTTTTCTAAAGCTATTTTACCATCAAGTAGTTCTGAAATTTTAATTTTTTTATGCTTTGGTGTTGTATGATTTTCTACAAGCTCAAGTGACAAGTCATCAGTATTTAAAATAGTAAATCCTTTTGTTTGTTCTCTATCACCAAAGTCAAGTTCATAGGGTGAGCCAAGATAGATAATAGATTTACCGTTTGTATACTTTCTATGATCTCTACAATGGAAGTGACCTGTAATAACGAGCTTAGATTTATCTAGTAATGTTTCACTCTCAAACCCATGATCACAGACCTTATGGGTATTCATTTTAAAGTTAAGAATTTCAAAGTGACCGACAATTACGTCACAAAGAGGAATGTCTTCGAGAGGGGTACCCCAAGGGCAAAATGCAAACTTTCTACCGTTAATTGTGTTAATAGCTAATTCTTGATAAACTGTGACGTTTTTATATCCGTTAAGAATAGAAATCGAATTAACATCAGATTTATCTTTGTAGTAGCAGTCGTGATTACCTGTTATAGCAACGATATTATAGTTAGAAAGGATATCAAAGAATTTGCGTGCGCAGTGAATTGTATTAACGCCAATCTCGTGACGATTATGAAATATATCACCGGCTATAATAATATCTTTGATATCTCTGAGTTTTAATTCTCTATCAAGCCATTGTGCGAAGTTTAAAGCAATGTCATGCCAGGTGTGTGCATTTTGATGAACACCGAGATGAATATCCGAGATACAAGCTACTTTGTTAGAACTAAACTGCATTACTCGTTTTCTGGACGATAAGAATCGTCGTACTCCGTATCAAACTTAGAGTTTTTCTGAAAGGGAATTTGGCCAGATTCAGTAAGAAGAGAATAGACTTCATTTTGATATCTATGAATTGTATCGTGTTCTTTCTTTTCTTTTTTAATTCTATTTTGAAATGCCCGATAAGCAACTTTAGTAAAGTACGAAAAAGGGTTATAACCTGATTTACATTTAAAACGTTGACGTGTTAAAGCTGTAATCATTTTAATAATTGCATCACCAATCATCTCTTCTTTGTAAGAATAGTTAATAAAGTTATTCGCATACCCTAGACGTGTAGCAATTTTTTGAATCATATCTGCTAAATCGGAGGGGATATCTTTACCACCTTTTTTGTAATATTCAATAATGAGATTTTCCATCTCAATTGGATCTACATAGTTAGGCTTTAGTTCTTCTTTAGTTCTACGAACGCGTTTCTTTTTTACTTTAGGTTCAGAATCCCACAATGATGCAAAATCATCTTCGGAGTTAGGATCGTTTTTAAAATCTTCATCTTTAATTTTTCTACGACGAGGCATAATAGGTAAGTATATAACAACTTGTAAATAAATCAACTCTCGTGAAGTTCGGTAACCGAATATGGTATTTGTTCTCTATCATATAAAGCCAAACGTTCTACAACATGTTTATTTCCGTAACGAAGATTATCCCAGATATCAAAAATAGTAGCACGCTTTTTACTGGCGTGTTTTCTCAAACTTCTACCAATAGACTGAATTATTTTAATCCGAGCTTTTCCAATAGCAGCAAAAATAATATTGTGAAGGTTTTTAATATTAATACCTGTTGAAAAGATTTTCGAAATAGCAATACAGGCTACATTATCGTGCTCTTCCATAAGCTTGCGAATCATTTCTCGTTCTTCTATTTCTATAGCTCCATGTACGAAATGAACTTGTTTTGTTGTATTTTCTTGCAGCACTCTTAAGAGCTCTTCACCATGTGCTATACGATCAACCATAATGAGAGTATTCTTATCGGCCTTATTAACAAGCTTAGTTATAATTTCGTTTCGAAACTTATTTGTTTGTAACCAGGTTATTTCTTCTTCATAACCCGCTGTTGGATTATGCATTGAAGGTATCGTAAACTGAGGAACGTTTTTGTAGTTAAGTTTTAAAGAAGCTACATGTACTTGAGAGATATATTTTTGTTCACGAAGATCGGCTGATTGCTTGAAGTAAATAACTTTGCCTATCTTCCCGAAAATGTTCCATTGGTCGATTTTATCGTCTGGCAGAGTTCCTGTAAGTCCGTAGCGAAAAGCTGCAGGAATTTTGTCCACCACTTTATTAATTTTGTTTCCATAGCGAATTTTATGTACTTCGTCAATAACAAGAACGCTTATGTCTTTTAATAAAGATAGATCTTGTTTTTCAGAAAGTAAAATTTGTGCATTTGAAATTACTATATTAGCATTCTTATTTGGCACAGTGGAACCTGTCCACTTAGTAATTTCAGATTCAGGTATTCCGTATTCAATAAAAT
>CAYUZA010000176.1:0-5629 GCA_964449535.1 uncultured Saprospiraceae bacterium | reverse complement strand
GGCAATCGCAATATCCGGGATGGCCGCGCCGACTGCGTGATCGTCGACGCGGGACACCGCCGCGAACTGCAGCTCAGCCTGGAGATCCCCCGCTCACCCCTGTCGGCACTGATGAGCAACGAGGTGTGGGAGGAGTTGTACCAGCGCCTGGTGCAGCTGTATAATCTAAATTAAAATCTACTAATTCAATCAAAGCCATTTCAGAACCATCACTTCTTCTGAATCCCAGACGAATAACTCGTGTGTAACCTCCTGGACGATCGGCAATTTTTGTTGCTATATTTTCAAACAACTCATTTACGGTTACTTTATTTTGAAGATAAGAGAATGCAACCCTACGAGAATGAGTTGTATTGGTCTTAGATTTAGTGATGATAGGTTCAACAAATTGACGCAGCGCTTTAGCCTTAGCTAAAGTTGTTGTTATTCGCTTGTGTTGAATCAGTGCATTAGCAAGGTTTTTCATTAAAGCCCGGCGATGCCCAACCTTTCTCCCTAAATTATTAATTTTGTCTCCGTGTCTCATTGAATACAAATTTTATCTTCGCAACACCATCGAGCAAAGGCTCAAGATTAGTAATTTGCAATTAGTTATTTATTAATCTTCGTCTATTTTATATCTACTGATATCCATTCCAAAACTAAGGCCTTTGGACTGAAGTAACTCTTCAATTTCCACAAGTGATTTTTTACCAAAGTTTCTGAATTTTAATAAAACATGAGTTTCGTATTGAACCAATTCAGCAAGAGAATTGATTTTAGCAGCCTTCAAACAGTTGTAAGCTCTGACAGAAAGATCCATGTCCTCTAAAGGAGTTTTCAACAATTTACGCATATGAAGAACATGCTCATCAACCACGGTATCTTGAGATCTTGTAGCATCCTCAAATGTTATATTTTCATCTGTTATAAGCATAAGATGATGAATCATAATACGCGCTGCTTCTTTCAAAGCAGTCTCAGGATGAATTGTACCATCAGTATGTAATTCAACAGTTAACATTTCATAGTCAGTACGTTGACCTACACGTGTATTAGATACATTATAAGCTACGTTTTTAATAGGAGTATAAATCGCATCTACTGGAATAACGCCTATTGGGGCATCTTTTGGCAGATTTTCATCTGCAGGCACATACCCTCTTCCCTTTGTTACCGTAAGTTCCAATTCTAAATTTACACTAGGTTCCATAGTACAGATAAGCAAATCTGGATTCATTACATGGAAAATATTTGTAAATTCCTGAATATCTCCAGCTTTGAAATGATCACGTCCTCTAAGGGTAATATAAACCTTTTCTTCAGCGGACTGCTCATCCATAGGAAGTACATTCTTCAATCGCACTTGCTTAAGATTGAGCACCATTTCAACAACATCTTCAACTACCCCTTTAATTGTAGAAAACTCATGATCTACACCAGCAATACGCACAGCGGAAATGGCCGAACCCTCTAATGAAGATAAAAGAATTCTCCTAAGAGAATTTCCAACCGTCTGACCAAACCCAGGTTCTAAAGGCTTGAATTCGAAAATACCGTGAAACTCATCGGCTTTTCTCATCATTATCTTATCCGGCTTTTGAAAATTCAATATGCTCATTACGATGTTTTATAGAAATAAGTAAAATAAAACAACCTCTCAAAAGAGGCTGTAGCTTAATTATTTGGAGTACAATTCCACAATAAGTTGTTCATTGATATTCTCAGGAATTTGATCTCTCGAGGGAAAATCTATAAACATACCTTCCATTTTATCTGGATTCCATTGTAACCAAGGAGTCTTACGACCATCAACCTTTTTGGCAACATTTTCACGAATCACTACTAGGTGTTGAGACTTACCTCTTACACTTATCACATCACCTGGATTGCACTGATAAGAAGGTATATTTGTCAACACACCATTAACTGTAATATGTTTGTGCGAAACCAGCTGTCTTGCGCCTCTTCTTGTAGGAGAAATACCCATTCGGTATACAACATTATCCAGCCTTGCTTCAAGGAGTTGTAATAGAACTTCACCAGTAACACCCTTCTTTCTTGATGCTTTTTCAAAAGTATTACGGAATTGCTTTTCAAGAACTCCATAAGTATACTTTGCCTTCTGCTTTTCATTCAATTGAACGGCGTAATCAGAACGCTGCTTCCTCTTACGAGCAAGACCATGCTGCCCTGGAGGATACTTACGTTTTTCAAAAGCCTTATCGATTCCATGAATAGGCTCACCAAAAGTTCTGGCTTTTTTCGTAGCCGGACCGGTATATCTTGCCATAATAATTACGGTATAAATTAATTAGATTAAACTCTTCTCTTCTTTGGAGGACGACAGCCATTATGAGGCACAGGCGTCATATCCTTAATTTTTAAAACTTTTATGCCTGAAGCATCAATAGCTCTAATGGCAGCTTCTCTACCAGATCCAGGTCCTTTCACAAACACCTCTACCGTTCTCAAGCCAGCATCATAAGCTACTTTTGATGCATCAACTGCTGAAACTTGAGCAGCATAAGGAGTATTCTTTTTAGAGCCCCTAAATCCTGACTTTCCAGCAGAAGACCAAGAGATGACCTGGCCTTGCTTGTTGGTCAATGATACGATAATGTTGTTAAAACTAGCCTGAATGAATGCCATTCCTTCTGGTTCTACTTTAACAATACGTTTTTTTACTTTTTTCGCTTTAGCCATGATATATGTCAGCTAGTTGAATTAATTATTTAGTAGCTTTTTTCTTATTAGCAACTGTCTTTCTCTTGCCCTTACGAGTTCTTGCATTAGTTTTAGTTCTTTGCCCTCTAAGTGGAAGACCTTTCCTATGTCGCAAACCGCGAAAACAACCAATATCCATAAGGCGCTTAATATTAAGCTGAACCTCGGATCTAAGTTGACCCTCTACTTTGTATTCTTCGGTAATAATTCTTGAAACTTCACGAACATTATCGTCCGTCCAAGCTTCAACTTTAGTATCCTCAGAAATACCCGCTTTTGAAAGTATCTCTGAAGATAGTGACCTACCTATACCGAAAATATAGGTTAAACTAATTACTCCCCTTTTGTTTCTTGGTAAATCGACACCAGCTATCCTTGCCATATACTAATATATTTTAACCCTGACGTTGTTTGTACTTAGGGTTTTTCTTGTTAATAATATAAAGTTTGCCATTCCTGCGAACAATCTTGCAGTCTACTGACCTCTTTTTTATGGATGCTCTAACTTTCATTGCATTGTATGTTATGCTCTAATAATCAATTCTATTTATATCTGTATATTATTCGACCTCTACTCAAATCGTAGGGAGACATTTCTACAGAAACCTTATCACCTGGTAATATGCGAATATAGTTCATTCTCATTTTACCCGATATAGTAGCCAAAATCAAGTGATCATTCTCCAATCTCACTCGAAACATTGCATTTGACAATGCTTCTTCAATTATTCCATCCTGCTTGATCAAATCCTGTTTTCCCATATCGATTTTTTCGGAGTGCAAATATCTAACTATTTATCGAAATATCAATAAGAAAAGGATTTTTTTTCACAGCAACCTCAATACCGGAATGGTCAGATAAAATCATGGGACCACTTTTCGTAACAGCTACATCATGCTCATAATGTGCAGAAGGCTTTCCATCCCGAGTTTTTATACTCCAGCCATCGCTGTGTTGATAGATATACCTTGTTCCGAGGTTGATCATAGGTTCTATTGCTAAAACCATCCCTGCCTGCAGCTTCACCCCTTTACCTTTAACCCCATAATTCGGAACTTCAGGAGCCTCGTGTAAACTCTTTCCGAGGCCATGTCCAACCATTTCCCGAACAACAGAATATGGATTCTGAACAGAAGTAAACTGTTGTATTGCATATCCTATATCTCCGATGCGATTTCCCACCTTAGCTTGCTCTATACCTTTGTATAGAGAATTGTATGTTACACGGCACAAATCAACAACTTCAACGGAGGCCCCAGACATCACAAAAGTAAATGCTGCATCTCCATAAAAACCATTTTTCAATACGCCGCAATCAATAGAAACTATATCTGATTCCTTTAACTCATCTTCGCTAGGTATTCCATGGACTACTGTATCATTAATAGAAAAACAGAGTGTCGCTGGAAAACCATTATACCCCTTAAAACCGGGAAGTGCATTATGGTCCCGTATGAAAGTCTCTGCAATCGAATCCAAAAAACGACCACTCACTCCTGGTTTAATAAAACCGGCCAATTCAGTAAGAGTTGCAGAGACCAAAAGAGCACTTTCTCTTATTAATGCTATCTCTTCAACTGTTTTGTAATAGATCATATAACTTCCAGAATAGATATAGCTTAAATGCCCGCACCTATACCCTGTACATTACTACGACCTCTTATCTGACCTGATTTAACTAATCCATCATACTTGCGCATCAACAAATAACTTTCTATTTGTTGAAGGGTATCCAATACAACGCCTACCATGATGAGCAAAGTTGTACCTCCAAAAAACATAGCAAATGCCGTATTTACTCCAAAAAGGGCCGCAAAAGCAGGCATTATAGCCACAGCACCAAGGAAAACAGCACCAGGCAGGGTAATCCTCGAGGTTACTGCATCAATGTACTCAGCGGTATGTTGGCCAGGTTTTACACCCGGAATGTATGCATTTTGACGCTTTAAATACTCAGCATAATTCTGAGGATTAACTATTAAGGCTGTATAAACGTAGGTGAATACAACGATAAGTATAAAATAAACTACATTATACAACAAAGAAGTAAAATCCGTAAGTTGTCTAAGCCAACCAGAGGCAGCAAATTCCGCATCATCTCCCATAGCAAACTGACCTATTGTAGCGGGTAAGAACATTAAAGCTTGAGCAAAGATGATAGGCATAACACCTGCAGCAATTACTTTCAAAGGAATGTAATCTCTATTTCCGGCTGTAGGTAGAGAGGCCCCCGCACGCCCTACTGCTCGTTTGGCAAATTGAAGGGGAATTTTTCTAACACCTTGCACTAATAGAACAGTAGCTAGAACTACCAGGAAGAAGAATACCATCTCAACCAAAAAGACTATGAATCCTCCAGCAGCTAGCTGAGCTTGTAACTCGAATATCAACGCACTAGGTAAAGTTGCAACTATACCAATCATTATTATCAAGGAAATTCCATTGCCCAAACCCTTATCTGTTATCCTTTCACCCAGCCACATGGCAAAAATAGTACCTGTAGATAGTATAATAATATTAGAGAACCAGAAAACTCCAGGACTCATTTCCGTGCTAACAGCACCTAATGAATTTATATAGGTAAGATATCCACCACCTTGTACTAGGGTAATAGCAACCGTTAACAACCTTGTTATTTGATTTATCTTCTTCCTGCCGGACTCTCCCTCGTGTTGTTGTAAACGTTGAAAATAAGGAACAGCAAAACCCAGTAATTGAATAATGATAGATGCTGTTATATAAGGCATAATTCCCAAAGCAAAAATAGAAGCCTGATTAAATGCCCCACCTGTGAAAACATTTATCAAACCCAACAAATCATTAGGCCTTTGTTCCCCTAAATTAGCTTCTAAAGCAGAAGATACCACCCCTGGAAGTACAACAAATGATCCAAAACGATAAACCATTAATAGACCTAGGGTA
>CAYUZA010000175.1:0-5662 GCA_964449535.1 uncultured Saprospiraceae bacterium | reverse complement strand
ATTCTATAGTTTTATTGCGCAACGCTATTTTTGTCTTAACTTTTTAATACTCCCAATTCCTTGCCCACTTTTATGAATGCTTGTACAGCCTTGTCAATATGCTCAGGCTCATGTCCAGCTGATATCTGTACTCGAATCCGAGCTTTACCTTTAGGTACTACGGGGTAGAAAAAGCCAATAACATAAATACCTTCTTCCAACAGTTTAGCAGCAAATTGCTGTGCCAAAGGTGCGTCATATAGCATTATAGGCACAATAGGGTGTTCACCAGGCAATATATCGAATCCGGCAGCAGTCATAGCCTGTCTGAATTGGCGGGTATTGCGTTCTAGCTTATCTCTAAGTTCGGTGGAGGCACTTAAAAGTTCCAACACTTTTATGGACGCTCCTGCAATACTCGGTGCCAAAGTATTGGAAAAAAGGTATGGTCTTGACTTCTGCCTTAACATTTCGACGATTTCCCTGGAAGCAGCAGTAAAACCACCTGAAGCGCCTCCTAGAGCCTTGCCAAAAGTACCCGTGATGATATCTATGCGCCCCATTACATTTCTATATTCATGCGTACCGCGGCCAGTCTTTCCCATAAAACCAGATGCATGACATTCATCGATCATGACCAAAGCATCATATTTGTCTGCGAGGTCACAAATTTTGTCTAATTGAGCAATAGTGCCATCCATTGAAAATACACCATCTGTTACTATAACTCTGCGGCGAGTTCCTGTACTCGCCTTCAACTGCTCTTCCAGGTCTTCCATATCATTATGCCGATATCGGAATCGTTGTGCTTTACAAAGCCTTATTCCATCTATAATTGATGCATGATTCAACTCATCAGAAATGATAGCATCTTCAGGGCCAAACAAAGGCTCGAACAAGCCTCCATTGGCGTCAAAGGCAGCTGCGTATAATATGGCATCTTCCATACCTAAAAAAGAGGCTATTTTTGCTTCCAAAGTTTTGTGCAAGTCTTGCGTGCCGCAAATAAACCGCACAGAAGACATACCAAACCCATGAGTATCAATTGCTTCTTTGGCAGCTTCTATAACCGAAGGATGAGAAGACAATCCCAGATAATTATTGGCACAAAAATTGAGGACTTGTCGGTTATCGTTTGTCTTGATGGATGCAGATTGAGGCGTTATGATGATTCTTTCCTTTTTAAAAAGACCGCTATCTTGCAATTCCTGAAGTTCTTGCCTTAATTGCGCGTGAATTTGCTTGCTCATGACATCGTATTTTGTAAATTAGTAATGATATCGGCTACCATAGCTTCCATGCTGTAGGCCGGCTGCCAGCCCCAATCTTCTCTAGAAGAACTATCGTCAATGCTTTCTGGCCAACTTTCTGCAATTTTTTGCCTAAAATCAGGATCATATTGGATGGTGAATTCGGGAATATGTACACGAATTGCTGCTGCCAACTCCTCCGGTGAAAAACTAAATGCTGTAAGATTGTATGCGGTGCGTACCTTAATAGATTCAAGCGGTGCATCCATCAGATCCAGGGTAGCCTTAATGGCATCTGGCATATACATCATCGGCAATTTTGTTGGTGCATCAATATAGGATGTATAAGTCTTGTGGCGAATAGCCTCATGAAAAATCTCAACGGCATAATCTGTCGTTCCCCCTCCCGGCTGAGAATCCCAGGAGATGATGCCTGGGTAGCGCAAGGAGCGTACATCCAGACCATAGCGCTTGAAAAAATAATTACCCCAGTTTTCGCCTGCTGCTTTGCTCATGCCATACACAGTGGTAGGGGTTAGGTTGCAGTATTGAGGTGTTTGTACTCTTGGTGTTTGTGGCCCAAAAACAGCTATGGTACTAGGAAAAAAAATGCGCTCCATATTAAGTTCCACAGAAGCTTCCAGTATCCTGAGCCAAGCGTTTAGGTTTATTTCCCAGGTCAACATTGGATTTTTTTCTCCGCTGGCGGATAAAAGCGCCGCCATATGATATACTACCCCTATATTTTCCCGGCTGACTATATTTTTAAAAGTTTCTGTATCCCTTACATCTAAAGTGTAATAAGGCAACTCTTGGCCATCAACTGGTAAAATATCAGTGCATATCACCTGATCGTGACCATGTTTAGCTCTTAGCGCCTTGCTTAAGATGCTTCCTATTTGGCCACAGGCCCCGGTGATTAGGATTTTTTTTTCAGACATAAGTTAAAAGCTAAAAAGGTTTTTTTGAACCACATTGCCGTTGTTTATACGAGTGGCTCGAATTCGCCCCCAAACATAGGGAACTTTAACAAGAGCACCAATACTCGTCAACTCTAAATTGCAGCTCATTGATTCTACTATTTGAAGATTTATGGAATGCCAATCATTACCGGAAAAGTTTCTTTCTTTTCTGCCTCGATTATAGTGAGCCAATACATACCTGATGGCAGATTTTTCACTGGAATTCGCATAAAATCAGTGCTGCTGTCCATATTCCACATCAGCTGACCTTTCGTATCGTACAAGTACCATGATTTCATGGCTTCCTGCTTAGGGTGGATATCCACTTTTATTTCTGTATATGCAGGATTTGGATATACAATGGTGGTTTTTCTTTTGGCAAAATCGGGATCTTCAGCCAAATTGATGGAACCTGGGGCAAATAATACCTCCATTTCCGGGTCAAATTCGATATCGCGTATCTGATAGGCTTGCTCTATGGGTAGATGGTAAGATTGCTCAGCATAGTCCATCCACAGGTGTATGGTAGTGTCCCTTTCGGGAAAACGAAGTTTAAAGGGCAATTTGCCTCTAAAAAAAGGTACAGAGGGATGGGAGGGTTCTTGTTGAAGATGAATTTTAATATAATCTGCACCGTATCTTGCCTGGACATGTAATGTGGGATGTCCTTCGCCATAGTACCATTGGTCAAAATACCAGCCTAAATCGCTCCCATAGGCTGCGCTGAAATGTTTTATAATGTTTGGTATTCCTCCAAATCCATAACGCAACTGTTCATCTGCCAATATGGAGCGTAATGCGTCGAAAAATGCCTTATCTCCCATAGTGTAGCGCAACATTTGCAGTATCAGGCCGCCCTTGGCATAGGTGAGCCTTGAATTGAAAATAGAACGAAAATCGCTGGTATCCCGGACAAATACGGAGCCGTTCGGTTCGGAAAATACTTGTTTTCTCTTAACATCCAGCCAACGAGGCCACCACACGCCATCTTGGGTTCTGGTAAAATAGTATCCACCCAAAAAGGAAGCAAACCCTTCGTTCATAAATATTTCCTGCCAAGACCTACACGTTATCATGTTTCCAAAATAATGGTGTGCCAATTCGTGGGCAATCAGTTCAATGTTAAAACTGCCCATAAAGGAGATGGTTTGATGTTCCATACCGCCACCAAATGGAGATTGTGCATGCCCATATTTTTCCAAATGAAATGGGTAAGGGCCCAATAAGGTGTCGCACCACTGCAAAACTGGCATGGCATCCAGACGTTCTTGTTTAAAAACCGGTGAAGATCCTGGATATATAAAATTCATCACCGGCAGAGGCCCTGTACTCAATTGCACACTGTCAATATATACCTCATATACGGTTGTGGCAAAAGCAACCAGATAGGTAACAATGGGATATCTGTGTTTCCATCGAAATTGTAATTGTTTTTCCTCCACCGGGTGGATAGATTCCAAAATACCATTGCTTGCCACAGTGTAATTTTCAGGAACTGTTACCCACACATCCAGAGTGTCAAATTTGTCAGTAAGATCTTGTTTGCAAGGCCACCAATCGCGAGCACCGTAGGGTTCAGACAGGGTAGACACTACGGGCACGCCATGTTGTTCGGCCACAATATAAGAGCCGAAACCTGTATTGCGTGGTTGTCCGCGATATTCTATTTCCAGGCTCAACCATTGACCTTTGGCAATGGGTTCAGAAACTTGAATCCTGAGCGTATCGTCATCACCGTGGGTATAGGCCAATAGTTGGCCATCACTTTTCACTGACCTTACCTCCATATTTGCACTAAGGTCCAGATTAATTGTGGAGGTGTTTTCCAGAACATACAACCCTGTAATCACTCGACCCTGAATATATCCATCCTTTGGGTCCAGTTGGATATCCAGTTTCTGAGAGGTGATGTCCGTGTTTGAGGCGCGATTAAACCCCATCAACCGAATATCATTTTGCGAGTCCAAAATCCGCTTGCAGGGCCATTCCATCAACATACGATCAGCTTGTGCCCAGATCGTGCAGGATAGTATCATTAATATCAGGAAATGTAAAGTGCGCACCACTTATCTATTTGTTTTGCTCAAAACCTAATAATGCGTCAACACTTTGACGGGAAATGGTATGGTAATTGGGGCGAGCTTTTTGGTAAATCACGAGTGCCTCTTGTTTATGATCGGTCTGAACCATAGCCTGATACAAGGGTAGCAAAAATTTTCGCCGACCAATTTGGGTCAAAAAATCTTCGAGTGCAGCTTGAATAGAGGGGAATAGGCCTGCGTATAGGCATAATTCAAGCCAACCCGAGCGAATTTCAGCGTTGCCTGAATAGGCCAAATTGTACGTTTGATTTAGTGATTCAAGTAATTCCTGCGGTGCATTTCTGGGTAGCTGGCTGATGCAATAGCGCCATTCGTGAGCAGTCCAGTTTTTAGTATTCATTTTGTCCACTTGTTTTTTGTCAAGCAACTTTTCTACCTCCGCCTTTACGCGGTTGGCTTTATCGGATGTGAACTGTGGTGCATTTTCAGGAATTCCGGGAAGATAAATCCATGCTTTAATATCAGGATCATCGGGGTCATATTTGGGCATTTTTTGGGCAAGGTATCTCAAAAAGCGTTCCGTATCCATGCTCTGAAAGGCATGGTCATTGAAGTAATTTTTTAGAAAGGCGTCTAATGCCGGTCTGCCGTATTTTTTCTCCAATAATAACATTACCCAATATCCTTTGTCATAGGCAATACGCGTTATTGCTTCGTCAGGATCCCTCCCCAAAAGATCCAGTTTGAGGCGAGTATCCGGATGATCGGGTCCCATTCGGTTGATCAATTGCAGCAGATTTTCTTGGGTAAGCACATCAAATAAATCCACTTGTTCCCTGCCCAGCATTACTTCCATGATACGCCGCTCCAAATAAACAGTCAGCCCTTCATTGAGCCAGAAGTCATTCCAGGTAGCATTGGTAACTAAATTTCCAGACCAGGCGTGGGCCAATTCATGCGCCACCAAAGATGTAAGGGATTGATCTCCAACGATTACAGTAGGGGTTGTAAAGGTAAGCATGGGATTTTCCATGCCTCCAAAAGGAAAGCTTGGGGGCAAGATGAGCAAATCATAACGTCCCCACCTATATTTTCCATAGAGTTTTTCCGCTACATCCATCATGGCGGGCGTTTGCTGAAATTCTTGCGCTGCTAAAGCTAGTATGTGAGGTTCTGCATAGATACCACAGCGATCGTTTAATGGAGAAAAATCAAGATCACCAACGGCCAACGCTATGAGGTATGCAGGAATAGGCCAGGGTTGATTAAATTGGTAGAACCCATCGGGTGACTTTTGTTGTGGATTCTCAGCACTCATAAGCGCCATCAGATTTGGGGGGCATTTTATGGTAGCTTCATAAGTAAAGCGAATTCCCGGACTATCCTGAATAGGTATCCAAGTTCTACTTAGATGGGGCTGCGACTGTGT
>CAYUZA010000174.1:0-5674 GCA_964449535.1 uncultured Saprospiraceae bacterium | reverse complement strand
TGTCAGAAATAACTTGCACTAGCTGGTTTAAAATTCCCTTGGTGAGCACAAATTTCTGATTGATACAGGTAAAATCCAAATCTTCAGAAAAACGATAATTTGGGAAATAGCATTTTCGAAGACAGGTACCTCCTTTGAAAATAAGTGCATCTCGCAGCTCGGGGATGGTATATAGTCCATTAATGAAATGACCAAGCGCCCAATCCTTATCGACTGTGGATTTTAAGACGCCTTGAGCTTCTGCTATTTTTTCTATTTCCTTTTTTAGAATCATTCAATATTGCTTGTTACACATATCCTTTATTTCTTCTGCTGAAATGTTCAACCGCAATTTCCATTGGCTATTAAATGTTCCCGTTTCCGCTCCGAATGGGTCTATCAATACATAACGCGGATTCACTTGTTTTTTAGCATAGTTTAAAAACCGTTTCATTTTCGGTTTTTGAAGTAGTTCAGTCAAAAATGCCAAGCGCTTAACCACAGAAACATTATCGATAGCTTTACAGTATTCAATCATCTTATCCTGATTGAGTTCTGATTGACCAAAGGCACGAATTAATTCTGAATAGCCCCCTGAATATTGGGGAAGGTCAAAACAATCTATCAAGGTTTTTTCTTTATCGGTGATGCTGTATTTGTAGTTTCCAAAACCTTCTGTCCTTACACCAACTCTTTTGATTGCTTTTATCTTGACAAATTGATAGTTGACGCCAAATACGGTTTTACTTTTCTTAGTTCGAGTAGTCTGAATGTATAAGTTGTTTGAAAATTGTTCTGTTAAACCATGAAAATTCAAAGCAGACCAATAGGCAATTACGCCATCTGGAACGAGAAAACAACCAATCACTTTCTCATCTCTAAAGTTGGCGCGGCAGTATTTACCCCGCTCAATGCGCGAGAAAATATTTTTATGCACTAAGTTCTCAATGAGTTCATTCACATCTTCTGATGAACGACCTAACAACTCTTTGATGTCCTCCAGAGAAAAAATAGCTACTTCATTTTCATCCAACAACAACATTAAATCCTTTTGGGATGGCGTGATGTTTTCGGATATATAGGTGCTTCTTGCCATTACACTTTGTAGTTCATTAAACCCTAAATAATGGGGTTTATCTTGTTTCGAAATGTAAATATACAAAAAGTATTTATTTTAAGAATGAATGCGCTAAGAAAAAGTCTAATTGACACTATTCTTACCAGTATATATTGTTCTGGTTATACCACAGCACTGGAGTAGGAAATCGGATAAGTTTTGAAGCCATTGAAACCTTCGACTATCGATCAGGATAAAATCGCTTCGCTTTTCACCCTTCTACAAGCTCATTTCGTCAGGCTTTGTTCGACAGGCTCACCACATCGCAGGGTAAAAAGTGTCAACCCAGTGGAATGCGATTTGAATTAATTTCTTCATTCCAATTCTCTAATCTATTTTTCAAGCACTGTTTATCATAATGCGTTTTTCACCCTGTGGAATAACGATTTGCGTTAAATCGGAGATTTATTCCACGGGGTAAATACTTTTCACGTTTTAATGAGTCCTGTTGGTTCAAGCAAGCTTCAAAATAGATTAGCTATAATGGACGGCGATTCATAGTTGATTTAACTAAACCTTGTTCATGTTCTTTTAGACGCTTTCGAAGGTCTTTTGAATAACCAACATAACTATTGCCATCTTTCTCGCTTTTAAATACATATACATAAAAATAACTCATATCTAACGGGGTGAAAAAAAATTCGACCGCCAAAGGCGGTTTTAAAACTATGCCACCCTAAAGGGATGGCATAGTAAAGTGTCCCGATGAAATACTTGCTCCGGTGCACTTCGCAAATTTCACGGGATAAATCAAAGTGTCAAATCGCTACGCTATTCAATGTGTCAACCCAGTGGAATGCGATTTGAATTAATTTCTTCAATCCAATTCGCTAATTTATTTTTCAAGTCCTGTTGGTTCAAGCAAGCTTCAAAATAGATTAGCTTTAGTGGTCTGCGATATTTTGTGCTTTTCACTTCTCCATTCTGGTGCTGCTCAAATCGCAATTTTAAATTTTTTGTGTACCCGGCATAGTTTTTACCATCTTTTAAACTTTTAAGAATATATACAAAGTAAAACCCATCCATAATTAAAAATTTAAAATTATTCCACAGGGATTAATCCTTAAGGCAACGAACAGAGCGTCCGTTCCACCGATTGGGGGCGTCCATACCGGCATGGCTGCTATCAAAGCTGAGGTTGCGAGAAACGGCACTGCTAACCGTACTACTCCAATAGCCGCCGTAGGTACCGACATTGCCGAGCGAACCATTACTGCCGTCGCGGCTGCCCGCCGTGGGCAATTTAAGCGGAGAAGCAAAAGCACCTGCTCCATCGTAGCTGCTCCAACTTGTTCGTTCTGCGTTTAACTCAGGTTCTGTGGGTAGGCGGTAACCACTTGGACAAGGGTTATTTATTCCGTTCACCCCCTGCCACATGTTGGTATTTTGCGGACTACGCCAATCAAATGGTGAGCTTGATATCAAAATAAAATCCCCATGCCCGGGCTGATCAGAACTGCTTAATACAGTAGTAGTAGCGGAATTCCTACAGTGATGCCCATCCGCAAAACGCCCCCATTGATATAGGTCGCCGTATGATTCTTCATCTGTACTCGATTGCGCAACTCTGTTGGCTCCCAAATTACGGTCCATCCATGTCTTGCCCGTTAATGGGTTTATCACATCAATTACGGCTGTTGGATTATCAGGGTCACAATGCACCGTTCCTTCAGGGTAAGGGCTAAGCAATACCTCGCGTTCTAAAACGCAAGTAGCACCCCCTATTTCGAGCTCCCAGGTAGCAATACCCGCAGAAGAAGGCACTCCAGTGATTTGAAAAGTCAAACTTCCTGCCCCGGAATTCAACACACCAGATATTAAAGTTAGTGTCAAACCTTCAACCCCGCTAGACATAACAGATACAGCATTATAAAAACCGCCGTTGGATCCAGTGTATTCCACAATCGAACTTACAGATTGAACACTAGGTATCTCAAACAAATTGTTAAAATGGGTGGCTTCAGCACAATTAAGATTACCTAAAATTGCTGGACAAATACCTTGAGGCGTCCAGGTAGGCACACCACTACAAAATGTTAGAACATGATTCTCCACCGATGGTGGTAATTGAACCCATGAATTTCCATCCCAATAAAGTATTTCACCTGTTTGGTTTCCAGGCATAATTTCCCCCATTGGCCCTTGCTCACCTTGTGGCCCCTGCTCACCCTGTGGCCCCTGATCACCCTGTGGACCTTGTTGTCCTGGTTCACCTTGTGGACCTTGTTCCCCCATTGGCCCCTGCTGGCCCTCTGGGCCTTGAGGTCCTGGCTCTCCGGGAAGGCCAGGCAAGCCCTGCGGACCCGGGGTAGGATTACCACTTTGTACAGCGTATAATGCATAAGGAACACTTAACAATTGTGTTATTCCGCTTATAGTATAATTATTGCCGCCCTGAGGATCTGCAAGCGATTGGATAAAATATGGCCCCTGTGACCAGTCAATATCTTCCATAGCTCCTTCGACAACAGAACCGTTGCCCACCACTAAACTCACTAATCCATTTATATTGGAAGTAGTTTGATGTGTTTCCGTGTAGACTGCATCACCGGACTCGTCACCTTGCAAAATGCTGATCTGAATACCTACCTGAACATTGGATAGTATGGCATTGTTAGCATCTCGCAGCACAGATTGATAACTCATTTTTTGCGGAATATTGCCATTGGAAGGCGGTGAAGCAGAAACAGTTAAAGTTGCAATTTCTGAAGTATCAGACGCACAACCTGGTACACTCACGATACAGCGAAACAGCTGATTATTATTTTGAGCGGAAACACTAAGAACGGTCAAGGTTGAGGATTGTGCCCCATTGTAAGGACCAGCATCACTTAATGACTGAAATCCAAACCCAACGTTGGTTTGCCATTGGTAGGTGGCATCACCATTAGAAGCTAACACTTGGAAAGTAGCATTATTACCATTTCCAACGTATTGGCTTTCAGGTTGCAAATCAAAAGAAATGGGGCAGTCATTGGGCTCACCAGAAAATAAAGAATATATTTCAGATTGTGATAGGGCTCGGTTCCAAATTCCGATGTCGTCAATTATTCCTCCAAAAGGAAACCAATGTCCATTTGCTTGATCTGAAACTCCTATTGAAATACCTGAATTTCCAATTGTATTGATTGAAAAACCGGGTAAATTATCTGAATCAACAAGAACCCCATTAATATATTGTTTAAGGTTGGTACCATCGAAAGTGAAAATTACATTATACCACTGATTAAGATTAATAAATGAACCTTCATTTACAATTGAAACTTGATTATTATTGGATGCTGATTGAAGTATCCAAGTATTCATCAACAGTGATGAGTTTTGATCAAGAGTCATTCCCCATGTTTGACCATTTGGATTACTGTAACCAAATTGAAAGCGATTTAGTATTGTCATGGCTTGATTCATTGTTCCATTTGTGTTTCTGTTAAACCAGGCACTTACAGTAATATTAGAAACATTAAAAGCCGAATTAAATGGAATAAAAATTTTATCACCACCGGTTCCCCAAGACCAATTTGACACGTCAAAATTATATGCTGAATTCGCAACTCCATTACGATCTATTGTAAGAGATGGACCAAAAACAGTTCCATTATTCCCATTCCCACTTTCGTCATTTGCATTGCCATTAAAAGGCCACCAACCTACCAGACCGTCAGTTGGAACATAAGAGGGTATTTGTGCTAGCAGAGGTAGCTGATTTAAAAATAAAAGCAGTAAGAGCAAGGGTGTAATTTTTCGGGTCATTTTATTTCAATTTAAAAAAAACAGAAATCGTTATTTAAATTTAAACAATGCTAGATTTCAGATGAAGTCATTTAATCTTTGATGCAGCGGACAGAGTTCCCATCTGCTTTAATTCTTTTTTCAACAACGGCAAAACTTAAACCAACAACAAGGCAATTAACACTTGATCCACTTACGCTATTGCTCCAATAGATTCCATATATTGAATTGAATTCTCCATTAGTTTTAAGGCGATAATCAGCCAAAGGTAATTTCAAGGGCGATTCAATGGCACCACCACCATTTTTGCTATTCCAGAACAATAGCTCAGCATACCATTCGACGGCTGAAGGCACACGGTATCCTGTTGGGCATGGATTATTAACTCCATTAACTCCATACCATAAATCATCATTTCCTGGCGAACGCCAGTCAAATGGTTCTACATTTGTGATGATAAATTTACCATGTAATGGAGTATGCGTTGCGCTTAATTCAGTTGTCGTTGGAGACAATCTGCACTGATGCCCGTCTGCAAATCGCCCCCATTGATACAAATCACCATACGAACGTGTATCGTTCCAGCTTGTTGCAACCCTATTTGCTCCTAAATTTCGGTCCATCCATATCTTGCCGGTGCTCGGACTAAAAACATCCACAATTTGCGTAGGTAATCCAAGACAAAATACTGATCCCTCAGGATACTTGTCTTTTCCATTATCAGCTACCTCTAATTGAATTGTGCATACTTTACCGCCCATCTCAAATTGAAAATAAGCTATACCACTCCCTGACGGAGTGCCAATAATGTCAAAGCGCAAAGTACCAGAAAATTGTGAAAAAAAACCG
>CAYUZA010000173.1:0-5827 GCA_964449535.1 uncultured Saprospiraceae bacterium | reverse complement strand
CTTGGCTTCTTCTGTGTGCTGTCGGCAATCAGGCTCATGATGTAATCGTAATCAATCACCGCAGAGGCAAAAAGCACAAATTCAAAATCCAGCTGCTGAATATCGTTTGATGCATTTTCGCCTTCCTTTTGCTGTATGTCACGCAATTGTTTGGCAGTTTCTAAGTATGAGCTTCGGAACTCCTGCAAGGTTTCCTTGGGAAGGATTTTTTCAATTTGCTCTTGTTGGGTATCATTCAAATCTGTGTATTGGTCAAGCTGTGTCTTTAATCGCTGTACTTCCTTAAAATTCTTTACAAAGCCTATGCGAGCCGCATCACCTTTCAGATTGTACACTTCTTGCGGTTCGTTCACCAAATTGTGTTCTTGCATAAACGCACCCAGTTTTTCTACCGCTTTCTGGTATTTGTCAATCACCACAGGTGCAGGATCCACCATCCAGATTTCCTTGGCTTTGCCGGCTTCTTCGCCGGAGAATAGGGTAATAGCTTGGTTTACGGCGTCCTGCTGCAAACGGAAATCCAAGATATTGCCGTAAGGCTTGGTATCGTTCAGCACACGGTTGGTTCGCGAAAAGGCCTGAATCAGTCCGTGGTATTTCAGGTTTTTGTCCACGTACAAGGTGTTCAGGTATTTGCTGTCAAAACCCGTGAGCAGCATATCCACCACAATGGTGATGTCAATCTTGTTTTTGTTCGAATAGTCCTTGTTGCTGTACTTATGGTTCTTGATGCGACTTTGCACATCCTGATAGTACAGGTCAAAATTGTAGATGTCGTGATTGGTGCCGAATAGCGTGTTGTAATCAGCTATGATTTCCTTCAAGGCAGCTTTCTTCTCTTCAGGGTTCTGTTTGTTGTCTTCCTGCTCTTGTGCTAAGTCTTCTTGTATCTGCAGTATATCACTATTGCCTTCGGCCGGTGGTGAGAACACACAAGCAATGTTGAGGGTCTTGTAATCGGGTTGAGACAGCGAACGTGCTGTTTGTATTTCTTTAAAAAGTCGGTAGTATTCAATGGCATTGTTGATAGAAGCCGTAGCCAACACCGCATTGAACTTGCGCTGATTGGTGGCTTTATCGTGTTTGTCGATAATGGCTTCTACTACTGCTTGTTGGGCAATAACTTCTCCAGGCCTGGCTTGAACTTTTCCTTCACCCTTAAAATAGTCGATATGAAACTTGAGCACATTACGGTCGTCTATCGCATGGGTAATGGTATAGGCATGCAATTGCTTTTCAAAAATGCTCTCCGTGGTTTTATAGGTTTCGTATTGGTCTTCTCGGATTTTTTGGGTAGAATTTTCGTCAAAAATGGGTGTTCCTGTAAATCCGAAAAGCTGGGCATTCGGAAAAAACTCCTTGATGGCTTTGTGGTTTTCACCAAACTGTGAGCGGTGGCATTCGTCAAAGATGAACACTACACGTTTGTCACGCAGAGGCTCTAGTCGCTCTTTGTAGGAAACACGTGATGCATCGCGTCTGTACTCCTTGCCATCTAATGCCAATCCCAATTTTTGAATGGTGGTAACAATCACTTTGTCGGCATAGTCGGTAGAAAGCAATCTCCTTACCAAGGTTTCGGTATTGGTGTTTTCTTCCACACTGCCTTCCTGGAATTTATTGAACTCTTCACGCGTTTGGCGATCCAAATCCTTCCTATCCACTACAAACAAGCATTTTTCAATATCTCGATTGTCTTTCAGCAGGGTAGAAGTCTTGAATGAGGTTAGTGTCTTTCCGCTACCTGTAGTATGCCATACATATCCATTGCCACGGTTTTGCCTTACACATTCATCTATTGCTTTAACTGCATAGATTTGGTAGGGGCGCATTACCAGCAATTTTTGCTCGGTCTCTACAAGTACCATGTACTTGCTCACCATTTCACCAAGGGTACACTTTTTTAGGAATCGTTCTGTGAAATCTTCCAGATGCTTGATTTTGTTGTTCTTCTCATCAGCCAGGTGATAGATGGGTAAGAACTGTTCATCGGCATTGAATTGAAAATGCTGTTTCTGATTATTGGCGAAATAGATAGTGTTGGTACGGTTGCTCACAATAAACAGCTGCACATAACACATAAGCGAATTGCCATAGCCATTGCCAGGTTCGTTTTTATAGTCCACGATTTGCTGCATGGCTTTTCGTGGGGAAATGTCCAAGCGTTTCAATTCCACCTGAACAACAGGCAAGCCATTAATCAGCAAAATGATGTCGTACCGTTGATTGCTGTTTTCGGTATTCATCCGCAACTGACTGATGACTTCAAAGTCATTCTTGCACCAGTCTTTGTTATTCACCAAAGTGTAATGCAATGGTGTTCCGTCTTCTCGTTGGAAGAACTGTTGTTCTCTAAGTTTCTTGGAAGCTTTGAATACATCCGGTTCGATGATTTCTTCACGCAAACGCTGGAATTCACTTTCTGATAAACGCACGCGGTTAAGCGTTTCAAACTTGGCTTTGAAGTTCTGTTCAAGCGATTTTCTGTCCGTAATGTCAGGACGGTGGGTGTATTTCAGCCCAATTAACTGCTCGATTAGATTTTCTTCTATATTATTTTCTGTAGTCATTGAAATCTTCTTTCAATAAATCCTTAGGGCTTACTTCCAATATTTTTGCAATCGAGTAGAGTACTTCAATCCTCGGTTGTTGTCTGTTTTGAACATAACCATTCACCATATTGTAACTTTTTCCGAGTTTCTCCGTCAACCAAGTTTGCTTTATTCCTTTTTCTTCAAGTACTTCCTTTATTCGGTTCATGTCCGCATAAACTTATGATGGTAAAATAGCCCAAATTTTTCGTTTATCTCATTTTTCAATACACTTTCCATTCGTTTCCTTGACAGTTTGTCCGTGCTCAGGCAAAAACAGGCTCTCTTAGTTTGTAGCATTCAGCTTGTGTGTAGTCAAAACCAATTGGGTTTATTGGCGGGATGGTGTTTTAAGCATGTTATATAAAGGTATCCGCTAAGAAACGTGCGGCTTTTAAACCAAAAAGTTCCTCGATTGAAGGTATTTGGTTTGAGGGATAAGTAGTGGATGTTAGACGTTCACAGTCCATGTTGGCTTAGCGATTGTTAGTATCTATTTTTTCTTTTTCGAAATCGTCCAATGATGGAGTCTACAGGGTTCATAATTGTCATGATGAATATGAAGTATACAGCCATAAATGGCATAAATGGTATGTACAGGAAAACAGAGAGTTGCATTAATGTTGAGTACAAAAACCATCTGCTTAGCAGAGAAAGGACAAGAAATATTCCTGTAATGATAAAAAACTGATAGAAGTAAAATTCTGGGTTCGAGTAATGATAGCCTGTTCGTACTTTTGAGTAAACATAATAGTCCACTCCACCGTGGTGTGAGCATGTTCCAGGGCCAGTTGACCCAGATCTCCACCCGTCCATGCACACTGCACCAGTGCTTACTCGACTGTAAGTGGCATGATCTCCCACCACCGTTTCGTATGTGCCCTTGAATAATATCCAACCACAGTAGCAAAAGGCAATAAAAATCAAGATGTTTAGGAATCCGAGTTTGTCCTTATTTATGCGCGTTTCGCAAGTATCTGCTTTTTTTTCGGCCCACTGACCAAGTTTTTGTAGATGGTTGTAAACGAACATAATTTTAATTCAAATAGCTACTAACAGTTTCGGTATTTACTTTTGGGGGTGCGGAGTCCCACAGTTGCGGTATCGACTAGCACTTTACTTGAAAAGAAGCACAAAGCTCCAAGTTTGCGTGTCATCCCGTCTGTCGCAAAACCTGTGTTATGTGTCGTTAATTTTTCTGCTTTAGTGCGTAACTAGCTAACCAACCTTTAGGTGTCACTTGAATCGTTTTTCTCCTGTTGTCAGTTTCATCGATTGTACTGGACAATAGTGCTACCTTTTCCAATTCTAATACTTGAGGGCGAAGTGCGGGAATGCTATTAAATTCAAACTTTTCGAAATCACTTGGAGAAAACACTCCTCCATAATTTATTACATCTTGGAATAGTTTAAGAGATCTGGGCCTTAGTTGTGCTTCGATTGAAGTCATTATCGAGTTCGATTGATTTTGCAACCATTCAAAGAAATATTTAGTTTTATCTGCATCAGAACTCGTTTTAATATTATTGTCAGCAGTATATAGGCTGTATTGGTCGCAATAATGAATGGTGTTTCTCAAATTTTCATTTAAAACCTCATATAAAAAATCAATATCGCTGCTTGTCATTGGTAGATAACCAGGTGATTCGCTTTCAGTTGAGTAATATTGAATCCTTTTTTCAAATAATTCACGAATATACTTTCGTTCAACCGATAGAATTTCAATTGGCTTATGTAAGTACCCTTCCAAGCGCTGCGTTGAAGCGACACTCTTAATAATTCCTAATGAGCCACAAAGCACCCATCGTATTCCGGATAAGGTCAGAATTTCATCCCGTAATCTTTCTAATTGTCTTCGTGCTTGTTCAGATGTTTCAAGCAATTCAAGGTTATCAATTATGCAAACTACAGCACCATGTTCTTGTGTTGGAAATATTTCTTTTAGCCACCCATCTACTTTTGCCCTAAGACCGCTGTCTTTGAACCCATCACTTGTATTTGTTTCCATATTTCTCCCCGCACCTATGGGGCCAAGAGTTGCCTGCCAAGTAGAAATATGTGGCGAATTAAGCCATTTGTCGATGCTTTCTGAGTTGCTGGGAAGGGAATAACCTAAGTTTTCCAGTTCCTCCGATCTTTTTATTAGTGTCTGAGCTATCTCCAGATAGACATTACTTACAAATTCATCCAATCCTGTTTCAGCCGTTAATTGAAAAGTTCTGCCGCACGGAATAAAAAGCGTCCTAGTCTTTTCATTAAAGAAATTCAGGTATGCTTGATAAAGTGCAACGTTAACCAAACTTGTCTTGCCAACGCCATTTAATCCTTCAACTGTTACAGAAGCAGGAGGATTAAAAAGTCGCCTAAGAATTTGATCTATTTCTTTGTCGCGACCAACCAATAAAGTAGATCCAATCTCATCAGGTTGGAGCGCTCCTGTATTAAATGGACTTTCATTAAAGCCCCAATCTTTGTATATATTCATGATCTTTGTTTTAATTGCACATAACTAGCTTATATCCCAATATTTTCTTACATATATGCCCAACATACCTGTAAATCTCCAATTGGGATTGGGTTTTTAGAGTTAGTGAATTTGTTTCTGTTATTCCATGGGATTTCTAATTTGTTTTTGTCTTCATTATAGCTAAAAATAATAGCTATAGCTAATTGCTCCTAGGTACAGGGGAGGTGCAAGCCTCTTTTACTTTGTTTGTAGGAATAATGGCTATAGCAATATGGTGTTAGGTGACTGAGGCATCAATAAATATACTGATCATCATACATCTAAGGAAACGTATGTGTTACTGTAATTCATCAAAGTCTTACATGCTTCCGGCCCTACATGTCGCCTCATTATGGCTCAGCAAGTAGTTTTTTATTAGTTTTTTAATCCGACTGATATTCTAGTATAAACACATGAAAGAGTGCCTGGTCAAATCGCAAAAACTATTATTCTGGAGGTATACATCCTTTTCCACTTCAATACACCTTCGCATCCATCATCTTACCGGCACGGCCCAGGTTGCTGAATCCACCAATGGTGTAGCCAAGCGATATAGCCGTTCCGCCTACGGCAATGCCCAGTGCCAGATTGTTTCTGCGATTCAATGTGGTCAGATCTACCTCGTCGCCATTCAATACGCCTGCAGCCAATAGGGTAGAGGCCATACTGGTGGTAAGCCCCACCGCCAATCCGATCAACAATTGATTGGAGCCTTTGGCAATCAGATGGC
>CAYUZA010000172.1:1972-5839 GCA_964449535.1 uncultured Saprospiraceae bacterium | reverse complement strand
CAAATGGTTTTTATCTGATACGGATCATTTAAAAAAACAAAATCGCAGTGAAGATTAATCGTAGTGTACATTATACGATGGCTCGCACATAACTCATTTATCTGCGTACCTTTATTTCGTCGTATTTCCCGATTCTGTTGGATTGGCGAAGGTTTGTTGCGCTTTATATTCTTTGACTAATATCTCTGTTTTTTGACATGTCATCTAACGGATTCCGGTTTTTTTTCATTTCGCACCAACATGCTGTTCTCGTCACTCCGATTTCCACTGCGTTTTTCTTGCTCTGAACATTACTATCAAAACCAACGGTCTGTACCCAGGATTCCAGGGCATTTTGATTCGCAATCTACACCCACCTGGGACGAGTTTCACTGAAATATTTATATTTTCTCTACCAAATGCCCTCAACGTGTTTTCTTCCATGTCTCGGATAGCGCGATGTGACTTTATCAAATTTCAATCGAGATCTTTACCTTCCCTCCTAAACCTTTTTCTACAATTTCATATAGCGTTTTTAATGTCAGATTGCTCCCATTGTTCTCTACTCTCGAAATGTACGTTCTCTTTTTATCAACTAATTCAGCCAATTGCTCCTGAGTTAGATTTTTTTCCTCCCTGGCTTTCTTTAAAAGCACACCAATTTTGAATGACTCAAAATCCCTGTCCAACGCATCCCTGCGTTCGGTTCCTTTGACTCCGTACACTTCATCTTTGATTTCTTTCCAGCTTTTCGTATTCATTGTTTCTTTACCTTTTTCATGTTTTCAATTTCTTTTCGGCATAATATTCGTCCATCAGTTTAGCAGCTTTTGCAATTTCCCTGGGTGGAGTTTTTTGCGTTTTCTTTTGAAAGCCATGGAGGAGAATAACAAGCTTCCCTTCATCGAAAAAACAAAACACTCGCCAGATATTCGATGCTAACTGAACTCTGGCTTCATATAGCCCTTTTTTTATTTTTATTGGTCTCAGATAGGTTTCAGGAACTCTTTCAAATGTTTCAATAGCTTCAATGACCTTATAGATCTTGTTTTGCAGTTTCACTGTTTGCTTTTTCAAAAAAACCTCAAAGTGGTCTTTGTAAGCTACTACCTCTCTGATTTTATCCATAACACAAATGTAACCTAAAAGTTACTATTTTCATTGGATTTATAAACTGTTTTATTGTGTTCGCTTATTTGAACACCATCCGTCGAACAAGGTATATTACAGTAATTCTATTCTATAACACTGCATTATCAGGCTATTTTCCATTATTGTCGTTCATTTCAATCGCTTTAACCAGTCATTATGACACTATGAAGTCATCTCTTTCTTATTTCCTCCCGGACCTTTGATTTTTGCAGGATTTAATAATCCTATCCAGCCAGTTTAGGTGATGCCTCCAGCATTAGTTTGCAGCGTCTTTTTCAGTGGCTTTTTTGCAAAATGAATGACTATTTCAAAATAGAATACAGAATCCTGGTCTGGTTTCGCCCTTTTTTCACAAATCATCAAAAGGACTCCGTATTTTTTGAATACTGTGCTCACTGACATGCGTGTAAATCTCCGTAGTCTTACTGCTCTTGTGACCCAATAATGTCTGAATATATCTCAAATCTGTACCCGACTCCAACAAATGTGTAGCATATGAATGCCTTAACCAATGCAGTGTAACTGGCTTCTTGATACCCGCAGCATCCACCGCTTGTCGCAATACCAACTGAATACTCCGCTCCCCATACGGCTCCCCTACCACCTGACCCTCAAACAGCCATGTCTTTGGTTTATACACTCGAAAATAATCACGCAACATCTCAATAATCCGAGGAGTTAATGGCACCATGCGATCCTTGTAACCCTTGGCCTGTCTGATAATCAATAATTGCCGATCAGAATCAATATCACTAGGTCTCAAACGTAGCATCTCACCCCTCCGCAACCCACATGCATAAATCAAACTCAACATGCACCGATGCTTCACATTTCGTATCGAGCCCAGCAACAACTTTACCTCTCTCCGGCTCAATACATGCGGCAACTTGTGCTCCCTGCGCGGTCGCTGCAGCTGCTCCGGCTCAATATTACTGCGCACTATCTCACGAAAAAATAACCGTATCGCATTGACCACCTGATTCTGATACGAAAAACTCAACTGCTGACCCACTATGCGATCATGCATAAATAAAATCACATCTTCATTGTTCAGCGTCTCTATGTCCCGGTCCCCAAAATATTGCAAAAACACTTGCAATGCCCCCACATACGTCTTCACCGTAGAAGGACTGTAACGACGATGCTCCAACCATTTCCTATATGCTGTTACTGCAGGCATTTCCTTTCGCCCCTCTACCACTTCCACATCAGCAGCAGATGTCTTCTCCCTCAATCTGCTATAATCCAGGTATGCTACCGCTTTCAGTATATCAAAACAAACCGAAAGTCGAAACACACTCTCTGGTACTGCCCAGGTTTTAATAGAAGTTAGAAATGTTACACGGGGTATTTTTTGGACATGCGGTAATAGATTATGCCCGCTATCAAAAGAAAGGGAAATGTACGCTTGTTCTGCGTACTGGATACGATCCAGCCGGATTAAAGGTTTCATAATTGGTGCTTTAGGTTGTGTAAAAACGATGGCAAAATACACTGATTTCGGCCACTTAACATAACTCGTATGCAATAAAACAGTAAAAACAAAAACTATGCCCTACCATTTAACACATGTGTCGCCATCATCTTCTAAAAGTTTGCTTAGTTCGTTTTCAAGTTGTTTTTTGTCCGGCAAGTAAAACTGATATTTGCTTATGAAAAGTTGGTTTCCTATACTCTCGGTAGCATACTCTACTAAAACGTGGTCTTTTGCTGCTCCTAAAACTATCCCAATGGGTTCGTTGTCTCCCTCAGTGCTAATTTCTTTCTTGAAATAGTTCAAATATAAATTCATCTGTCCAACATCTTGGTGTGTTACTTCGCCGCGTTTCAAATCAATGAGAACAAAACATTTTAATATCCGGTGATAGAAAACCAAGTCAACATAAAAGTGCTTACCGCTGATTGAAATTCTAAATTGTCGTTTTTCAAAAGTAAAACCTTTGCCAAGTTCTAACAAAAAGTGTTGCAAATTTGATATCAGTTTTTCTTCTAACTCACTTTCTAAAAATTGTGGGCTTTCTGGAATGTTCAAAAACTCCAACACGTAAGGATCTTTCAATATGTCATCTGCCTTTTGAATTTCTTGTCCCTTTAGGGAAAGCGCAAGAACACCTTTTTTGTCTTTGCTCAATGCCAACCGATGAAATAACATACTTTTCATCTGTCTTTTAAGTTCTCTCACACTCCAATTTTCTTTCGCTGCTTGCTTGACATAAAAGCTGATTTCAAGTTCGTTGTCGCAACGTAAAATCTCAAAATAGTGGCTCCAACTTAATACGTTAGACAGTGTCTCACTTTTTGGAAAGTTCAAATACAGCTTTCTCATATACAACAGGTTAGTTCTGCTAAACCCCTTCCCGTAAAGCCGTGTTAAGTCTTTGGAAAGCTGCTCAAAAAGAAAGGTACCATACTCAGCTTTTTCTTTACCGCCTTGCTCAAATTCTACAATATGTCTTCCAATTAACCAATAAGTCTGAACTAAAACTGTATTTATGGACTTCGCTATTTGCGCCCTACTTGTTTGTAAAAGCCCACCAATTTGGTTGATTAAATCTGTATATTTCGTTTGTTCAATATTCATTTCTTAAATGGTAAAAATTAATCGTAATTGATGTTGAAATAAATATAGCTCACTCTGTCGAATGGTCTCCAAGTACTGCCCAGGTTTTAATAGAAGTTAAAAATGTTACACGGGGTATTTTTTGGACATGCGGTAATAGATTATGCCCGCTATCA